>JBFYOD010000088.1:0-4713 GCA_041303965.1 Candidatus Aminicenantota bacterium | reverse complement strand
CCGACCTCGAAGCTGACGCCGTCGACGGCCGTGAAGCCGCCGAACTTCTTGGTCAGCGACTTCACTTCGATGGATAGATCAGGCACGGCGCTTCTCCTCCGCTCTCCGCTCCTCAGCGCCCTAGCGCTTTCTCCAGCCGGGCCTGAGCCAGGACCAGATCGATCGCGGCCTGGGTCCGGCTCATCCTAGCCTGGAGGAGGGCGACGTCGGCGTCCAGGACGTCGTTGTTCAGGGCGACGCCCTGCTTGAATCTCTCCCGGGTCACCCGGAGGTTCTCTTCGGCCTGGCCGACGGCCTGGCCGGCGACCCGGACCTTTTCATTGGCCCGGGCGAGCGTCAGGCGGCTCTGGGTGACCTCCAGCACGGCCTGGTCTTCCAGGAGCTTGCGGGCGTCCCGGGCCTGGGCCAACTGGGCCTTGGCCTGCTCCGTCTGGCTCTTCGTCTGTCCCCAGTTCCAAATGTCGAACGAGATGGATAAACCGACGTCCCAAGTCCCGTTGAAATTATCCCTGGCTGGCATGAATCGGGGGTTCGGCCGGAGGTAGTAATAATTGCCGGTCAGGAAAATCTGCGGGTAGGATCCCGCCCGGGCCGCCTTGACGCCGAGCTCGGAGGCCCTGATCCTGAATTCGGCCGACTTGAGTTCCGGTCGGTCGGCCAGGGCCGCCTCGATCGAGGGATCCTCCCCGGCGGGAAGCCGAGAGGCCTGGCTCTCGGCCGACGTCGTCAGATCGACGTCCGTGTCGAGGGGCAGACCGATCAGGCTGTCGAGGGCGGTCAGGGCGACCTCGGCCGCGTTCCTGGCATCGATCCTCATGATCTCCGCGTTCGAGAGCTCGAGCTCGGCCCGAAGGACCTCGTTCTTCGTCAGGAGCCCCTGGTCGAAGAAGGCCCGGACGTCCTTCAGGTGTTCTCCGACTTGACGGATATTCTCATCGACGATCTTCTCGAATTCCCTGGCCCGCGCCAGGCCCCAGTAAGCGTTCTTCACGGCGAAGATGAACTCCGCCCGGTCCTTCTCGAGATCTTGACCGGCCGATTTCTCGAGCAGCCTGGCCGATTCCGTCCCGGCCTGGAGGCGGAAACCCGTGAACAAGGGCTGTTGGACGCCCAGCCGGAGGTTGTAGTTGTTGAAGTAGTTCTGCGAAACGATGATGGGGTTCGGGGAGATGGGCAGGGTCACTTCGAAGGGCGGGACCTCGCTCAGCCGCGTGTACCCGCCGCCGAACTTGAGCGTAGGCAGGCGGCCGGCTTCGATCTCCCGGGACCTGGCGGCCGTCGACTCGACTTTCATCCGGGAAGCATGGAGGCCGGGGCTCGCCTCGAGCCCGGCGGTCAAGGCCTCTTCCAGGGAAAGCGGCCTTTTCTGAGCCTGGACGAGGAGCGGCAGGAAAAGGATGACGGCAAGAACGACTATTTTCTTAAGCATGACCGGCCTCCGATATCTGTGATTCGGTCACGGAGATGAAGACGTTCTCCAGTGACGGTGGGAGCAGCCGCTTCTGAAGGACGGGGATGCCCTCCCGGCTAAGGGCGGCTTCGACAAGAGCGATCTCCCGCTCCGGCTTGTCGACGACCACGTTCAGCCGGTCCCCGAAGAGCTGGACCTCCCGGACCCCGGCGAGCGTTTTCAGAACGGCGAAGGCCCGCCGGATCTCCGGGCAGACGATCTCGACGACCGTCCCCCGCATCAGGAGCTTGATGTTCTGGGGCGTGTCCGCGGCGAGCAGTATTCCGCCGCCGAGAAGCCCGACCCGCGAGCCACGCTCGGCCTCGTCCATGTACGGCGTGGCCATGACGATGGTGATCCCGGACCGGAGGAGCGCCGAGAGGATCTTCCAGAAATCCCGTCTCGACACGGGGTCGACCCCGGTCGTGGGCTCGTCGAGGAAGATGAGTCGGGGCGTGTGGATGAGCGTGCAGGCCAGGGCCAGCTTTTGCCGCATCCCTCCCGAAAGACGCTCGGCCAGGCGGCCGCGGAACGGCGTCAGGCGGGTGAATTCGAGGAGTTCCTCGCGCCGCTTGCGAAAGTCCCGGACGAGATGGATCTCGGCGAAAAATTCGATGTTCTCGTCGACAGTCAGATCGCCGTACAGGCTGAATTTCTGGGACAGGTAGCCGATCCGGTTCTTGATCTCGCCGGCCTCCCTTTCCAGGTCGTAGCCCAGGACCGACGCCCTTCCGGACGTGGGGCCGAGTATTCCGCAGAGCATGCGGATCGTCGTCGTCTTCCCGGAGCCGTCAGGACCGACAAGCCCGAACATCTCCCCTTCCCGGACGTCGAGGTCGAGTGAGCGGACGGCCTCGATCGCTCCGAACCTCTTGCCGAGGCCCCGGGTTTCGACGGCGGGCGCGCTCATGGCTCGGCTCCCTTTTTTATTCGGCTTCCGGACCGACCCGGATGACGGCGTCGGCGGGCAGGCCCGGCTTAAGAGAACCTTCGCGGTTCTCGATCTCGACCTTGACGCCGAAGACGAGCTTGACCCGGTCCTGCTTGGTCTGGACGTTCTTCGGGGTGAATTCGGCCTCGGGGGAGATGTAAGTGATCCTCCCCACGAAGACCTTGTCCGGGAAGGAATCGATCTTGATCTCCGCCGGCCCTCCCAGCCTGACCCGTCCGAGCTCGTTCACGGTGACGTAGATCATGACGTAAACGCTGTCGAGCTCGGCCAGGGTCACGATGGTCGCGCCCGGGGCGACGAGTTCCCCCGGCTCGACGGCCTTATGGGTCACGATGCCCCCGGCCGGGGCCAGGATCGTGCAATCGGCGATCGTCTTCTTGAGAAGGTCGGCGGAGGCAACGGCCTGGGCGAGACGGGCCTCGGCGGCCTGGATCTCCTCGGGCCGGGCGAACGTGCGGACCTTTTTCAGAGCTTCGGCGCCTGAGTTTCGTTGGGCCGTGGCTATGGTCAAACGGGCCTCGGCGTCCTCGGCCTGTTTTGTCGTGACACTCCCCGTCCTCGCCAGCTCCCGCATCCTTCGGGCGTCGTCTTCGGCCACGGTGAGGGCGGCCTCAGCCTGCTTGTGCACCGCCTCCGCCTGCCGGA
This sequence comes from Candidatus Aminicenantota bacterium, assembly GCA_041303965.1. Lineage (GTDB taxonomy): Bacteria > Acidobacteriota > Aminicenantia > Aminicenantales > Saccharicenantaceae > RBG-16-66-30. The sequence goes on along the minus strand of JBFYOD010000088.1, from coordinate 1,666 downwards.
TGTCCTCGCTCCTCGCGCCCTTCACCAGGAGCGCGAGCTGGGCCTCGGCCAGACGCACGCCGGCCTCGGCCTGGCGGAGCTGGATGTCGAGGGTCGCATGGTCGACGACGGCCAGCTTATCTCCCGGCTTGACGCGGGTCCCCTCCTCGACGGTGAGCTCTAAAAGCTCGCCGGAGACTTTCGAGGCCACATGGACCTCGATGGCCTCGATCGTTCCCGACGCGGAGATGGCGTTCTTGGGGCCGTTCCCGGCACAGGAAAGGCCGCCGATGACGGCCAGACAAAGGACGATGGTTCTCGCTCTCATGACATGCTCTCCTTTCGGGGCTCGAAAAGGGCGGGAGTCCTGACGGAAAAATCCAGCCGCCCCTTGTCCGTCAGGATCCCCTGGAAAAAGACCTTGATGACCGATTCGAAGGTCGCCGCCGGCGACCGGCCGGACCGCAGGATCGCCGCCGGGTTGACGAATTCCTGGATGAGGCTGACGAACATCTGGAGGAGAAGGTCGAGGTCGACATCCTCTCGGAAGAAGCCCTCCCGGCGGCCGGCTTCGAGAATGACCTTGAAATTGCGGAAGATCTTGTCCCGGCGGAAATCATCGATCTCCTTCCAGATCCGGGGCGCGCCCTTCTGAATGTCCCGGATGAGGAGCGGCCCGAACTGGGAAAGCCGGGTCCCGAAGAAAGCGAACAGGGCGACCATCTTTTCGACGAAACCGAGCGAATTGTCGCCGATGAGGCGTTCGACGCGCGCGGCTATCTCATTCATGACTTCCCGGACCGCGGCCCCGAGCATCTCTTCCTTGCTCGAAAAAGCCTTGTACAGGGTCGCCTTGCTGATGCCAAGCTCGGCGGCGATATCGTCGGCCGTGACCCGGAGGAATCCCCTCTGGAAAAACATGGTCCGGGCGACGGCGACGATCCGGGCGCGGGTCGAGTCGACCTGTCCGGCGTTACGATCCGCTTTGGCTATTAGTACTTTGGAAACTCTATTAGTTTTCACAGTTTTTAGTATACACAGGGATTTCTCCTTGTCAAGGGCAGGACGATTTATGCTTCGAGGATCCCCAGGGGCGGGTTCGTCTTCCACTTGCCCCGCGTGAAGTCGGGGATCGTGACCGGTCTTCCTTTCCCGGCGACGCTTTGCGCGCTGGCGCCGACGACGGCGCTCCATGCGGCCGCGTCGTAGACGTCCTGGTCGAGCGGCTCGCCCCGCCGGAGCGATTGGATGAGCCGGTAGTCCTCGATGTAATCCATGCCGCCGTGACCCCTCCCCTCCCCCTTCGAGGCGATGGCCTTCCAGAGCGGGTGCTCGAACTCGGCGGCGAACTTCTCGAAGTCGTCCCACTGGTGGGGTTTGGCCGCCTGGCCCTCGACATAGATCCGGTCGGGCCACTTGTGGGCCAGGCCCTTGGTCCCTTGGACGAGGTTGATCCGCGTGTACGGCCGGGGCAGGTTCGTATCGTGGATGAGGATGATCGTCTTGCCGAGCTTCGTCTTGATCAGGCTCGTGTTGACGTCGCCGAGGACGTAACGTTCCTTCGCCTGCGGGCTGTCGGCGCCGAAGGTCGCGACGGCGTACTCGTGAAGGCCCCGGACCGGGCTGCTCATGGAAACGAGGTAGTCGAAGGCGTCGCCGCGGTTGACGTTCATGCATTGGGCCACGG
>JBFYOD010000087.1:0-8416 GCA_041303965.1 Candidatus Aminicenantota bacterium | reverse complement strand
TCGGTGTGAACGCCGTACTTGCTTTTCGCCTCGTCTAGGCGGCGGTAGTGCTCGTCCTTGAACTCGTTGGCCGCGGTCACGGGGAGATGGTCGCGCCGGGACCAAAAGGCGTTGATGAACGTGTTCCGCTCGCTATCGGTCTTCAAGGAGAGGAAGAGCTTTCTTTCCTCCCCGGTGATGAGATAATGGACCTCGTCCTTGAGCCAGATATCGAACGCTTTGTCGAGCTTGGGCGCTTTCTGAGAGTCCGCCGGGATGGCCGCTGTCGCCAGACCGAGCACGGCCAGCAGGAAGACGGAGCAGGGACGGAGCTTGCGCATCGGGAATCCCAGATTATTCTCAATTCGAGAAAAACTCAAGGGGGGATCCCGGAGGATCCCCCCTTGAACAGCGTAGGCTTAGAATCTGAAGCGGAGGCCGAACTGGGCTTCGAGGGGCATGGTCGTAAACGTGGGCAGTCCGTAGGTCTCGGGCGTGTCCACGTCCCCTTGGTAGCCGCGGAGATTGACCGTGTTGAAGGCGTTGAAGACCTCGCCGATGAGCTCGATCTCCATACGGTCGGAGAGCCGGAAGAACTTGGAAAGCCGGAAATCGAGTTGGGTGAAGTTGTCCTCCTCGCGTCCGTACATCCGGTGCGGGATGTCCGCCGGCAGGTCGCTGTAGCCGTCGTCGTTCGGATCGGAGCTGTCGTAGATGTTATACGGCCTGGGCGTGTTGAACCGGAACATGGCCGCGAACTGGACGCCGAAGGGCAGCTCGAAAATGCCGCTGGCGAACAGCCGGTGCCGCTCGTCCGTGTCGATCGGCCCCCATTCCCGGGCCGCGTTGGGCTCGTTCTCGACATAGCAGGTGACGCCCCAGCCGTCGGTGCCCCGATAGTTGACCGTGCTCTGGCCGCCGGAGAAGGAATAGTTGACCCTCAGCTCGAACTTCTGGCTGAACCTCTTCCTGGCCGAGATGTACAGTCCGTCGAAATGGCCTTTGCCGACGAACCGCGGCGCCCAGATCGTCTGCGAATAATCTCCGGTATCGCCGGAGAGCGTGTAGGTGTCCGTTTCCGAATGGTAGCGGTTATATTCGTCGCCCTTCCCCAGTCCCCTCGTTTCCGTGTGGATGTAGTTGACGTCGACGGCGAAATCGGGCGTGATCTGCTGGGAGAAACCGAGGTTGAAGTGGTGGGTGTAGGGATACTGGAATTCCGGGCCGATAGCATCGGTGCAGAGGCCGGGCGTGATTTGGTTGGTCGGCAAGTTGGTCGGATTGGCGTAGTCGTCGGGATACCAGAATTCCGCGGGGTTGAGCGGATCGAGGATGCCGGCCGTCCGGCGGTTATAAAAGGTCATGCTCCACGGATCGGCCAGGAGATAGGCCGACGCGTACATGAAGGTCTCGGCGTAGAGCTGGTCATAGAAGATACCGTAGCCGCCGCGGACGACGGTCTTGCCGTTCCCGAACATGTCGTAGGCGAAACCGAGCCGCGGGGCGATGTTGTTCCCGTCACGCCGGAGGCCTGGATTCTGGAAGCCGGGGATGTAGTTAGCCAGGAACTGGACCGACGCCAGGCCGCTCTGGTCGAACTCGAGGCCGGTGTTGTAGTCGTAGCGGAGGCCGAGGTTCAAGGTCAACCGGTCGGTGATCCGCCAGTCGTCCTGGACGAACAGGCCTATCGAGTGATACCTGTTGTTCGAGAATCGCCACGGGTCCCCCGAGTAGTGTTCGACCTGGCGGATCGGCGAGTCCATCGTGTAGTAGCCGCTGACGTGCCGGTAGTAATAGCTTTCGCCGTACGTGTAAAGCAGGTCCAGGCGCGGCATGTAGTAGTAGTCGAGGCCCGCCTTGAAGTCGTGGGTCCCGCCCCAGTCCTCGACGTGCCACGACAGGTCGTTACGGAACTGGTATTTGGTCTGTCGCGTCTCCTGGGGCATGTTCCGCGCTTGGCCGAAGCCGCCGATGCTGAAATAGTGCGTCGGCTCGGTCGAATTCGGGTCCGACCGGTTGTCGAAATACTGGTACACGGCGCGGGCTTCGTTGAGGAGGTTCGGTTTGACGATCCAGGTGTGCGCCAGCATCAGGTTGTGGTTGATGTTCTTCGACGAATAGCCGTTCGAAAGGGCGTACTCGCCGCCGACGCCGAGATTATCGGTCTTGTCGTACTGATATCCGTAGCGAAGCTTCAGGCTGTGGCGGGAGTTGATCTGGTGCGTCAGGTTGAAGGTCAGGAGGTTCTGTGCGAACGGCTGTTCGAACAACCCCTTCTCGTCATTCCAGACATCCGCCCCGAGCATGTCCACCCGGGTATAGTTCTTTTCCTGGACCCGTTCGAAAGCCAGGAAAAAATGTGTCCGGTCCTTGACGATGGGACCGCCGATGGACGCGCCGACGTTGTAACGCTTGAACGTCGGTTTCTCGTACGCATCCCCGAGCTCGTCCCTGAGCAGCTTGTCGAAATAGCTCAGGCTGCGGAAGCTGTCGTCCCGCAGGAAGCCGAAGACGCTGCCGTGGAGCTCGTTGGTGCCCGCTTTGGTCAGGACGGTGATGATCGTCCCCTGCGATTTTCCGTATTCGGCCTTGAACTGGTTGGTGGCGATCGAGAACTCCTCGACGCCTTCGGTGGTGAAGATCTGGACCGGGCCGCCGACCATGTTGTCTTTGCTGTCGGCGCCGTCGATCGAGTAATAGACCGCGCGGCCGCGGAATCCGCCGACGCTGAAGTGCGACATGGCGTTCTTGGTCGGGTCGTAGGACCCCATCTCCGTCGTGCCCGGCGCGAGAAGGGCCAGGTTGGCGAACTGACGCGTCAAGAGCGGCAGGCTGTCCACCTCCCTGGTCGTGACGACCGTCGAGACCTCGGCCTTGGTGGCCTCGATGAGAGGCAGTTCGGCGACGACGGTGACTTCCTCCTCGACCGTGGCCTGTTCCATGTCCGCGTTCAGGACCTTGGTTTCATTGACGAATAATTCCAGTCCCGTCATGGTCTTGGTCTTGAACCCGGAGAGCTTGAATGTGACGTTGTAGAGGGACGGCGCCAGGGCCGAGATGCGATACCGGCCGAGAGGGCCCGCGACGGCCGCCCTGGTGATGCCGGTCTTGGTGTCTTTGGCCGCGACCTCGACGCCCGGGAGCACGTTCCCCTGTCCGTCCTTGACGACCCCCTCGAGGTTGGCGCTGGCCTGCTGGGCCCGGGCGACGGTGAAGACGCCGACGACGAGGAGCGCGAGACACATAGCGCAGAATTTCTTCAACTTTTCCTCCCTGCTTGAACCATTGAAAAAGCGATTATCGAACGGATCCCCCTGTCCAAGTTCCGCCGTGGCGCGTCATCTCTCACCTCCCTTCGTTGTTATTTCTTTTCCAAGGCCTTCAGCTGTTCGATGAGGCCCCTGACTCTCTCGATCTCTTTGGTGTCCTGGATAAGCGCGATGTACCTTTCATATACGGCCACGGCCTTGGCATAGGCGGCGGTCTGGGTGTAAGCGATCCCGAGCGAGTAGAAGGTGAAGGGCTGGCCGGGGTCGAGCGCGGACGCCTTCTCCAAACTCCCGACGGCCTTGGCCCCCTCGCCGGCGTTGAGGTAGAGCAGGCCGAGGGCCGAGAACAGGCGGGCGTTTTCCGGGTGGATGCGGATCGCCTCTTCGAAGAGAGGAATCGCCTCGTCCGTTTTTTTCAGCTTGCCATAGGCGTTGGCCATGTTCGTGTAGGCGTCGAAGAAATCCGGCTTGAGCCGGACGGCCTCCTTGAAGGAGGCGATCGCCTCTTCGTAGCGCTGGAGATTGTAAGCGCAATTGCCGAGGTTGAAGTGGATGGCCCCCAGGTTCGGGTTGGCGGCCAAGATGTCCTTATAGGCGGCCGCCGCCTCTTCGAAGCGTCCTTCCTTGAAAAGCGCGTTGGCCCGTATGTTGGCGTCCTCCCATTCCGGTTTGACCGCCTGTTTGACCTCGGGGGCGAGCACGGCGTCGAAGACGCTGTTCTGGCCGGGGGCGATCGAGACCCGGCCCTCGAGCAGCTGGAATCCGGGCTTTTCCAGCTTCAACCTGTATTCGGCCGGGGAGATGCCCATCAGGAAGTAATTCCCCTTGCGGTCGGTCTTCATGACATAGGTTTGGCCGCGGGTCGGGTCGACGAGCGTGATCTTGACGCCCGTGATCGGCTTCCCGTCGGGGTCGGCCACCTTGCCCTTGATCGTCCCGACCGCCCCAATGGACAAAAGTGCCGTCGCGGCGACTGACAGGAACAGAAACATGATGACGGCGGGAAACGCGTCTCTTTTCAAGCCATTCTCCTCTGATGATTAACAAAACTTAACTCTTTGCGCCCCCCCCTGTCAAGGCCTTGATGTCATCACCATCCCCTCGAGCGCGCTCTCTTCCGAAACCGGCTTGATCAGACCCCCTGAACGAACGAGGCGCACGCTTTGGAATCGGGCGGACTTTCCATAACCGTATACTGGGTCAATCCCCGCGGAGGGCTTCTGAGGCCATAAAAAGGCGTTTGATGGTGGCGCCCGCTTCGGGCCATCCTTGACGGCATCTCGAAACCTGCATTACAATCCCCGACGATGTCTGCACGGGAGGACATGAGCCCGGATCCTAGGAGGACTGAGATGAAGTCGATGACGTGGAATCGAAGGACATTCCTGCGCACGGTCGGCGCCTTCGGGACCGCCGCTCTAGCGTTCGATCCGAAACGCATCGCGCGGGTCGAGGCCGCGGCCCAGTCGGTCGCGAACATGACGCCCGAGGAAGTGGCCAAAGACGAGTTCTACTGGAGGGAGATCCAGCTGGCCTTCAAACTGGACCGCTCGCTCATCAACCTCAACAACGGCTTCACCGCCCCGATGCCCCGGGTCGCGCTGGAATCGGTCTTCCGCTACATGGAAATGATCAATATGCTGCCGGTCCATTATCAGGGCATGGTCGCGGGGAACAGCGAAACGCTCCGCCGGCGGATGGCCAACGAATTCGGCTGCGACCGCGAGGAGATGGCCCTGACGCGCGGCGCCAGCGAGGCTTTGCAGATCGCGATCAACGGGATCGACCTCAAGGCCGGCGACGAGGTCGTCACGACCGATCAGGACTACCCACGCATGCTGACGACCTGGGACCAGCGCATGCGGCGGGAAGGGATCAAGATCACGCGCGTCCAGTTCCCCGTGCCCGCGACCCAGGATTTCCTTTTTAAAATGTTCGAGAAGGCCATCACGCCGAAGACCAAGGTCTTTCACTTCTGCCACATCACGAACCTTACGGCCCAGCTGTTCCCGGTTCAGAGGCTCTCCCGCCTGGCCCGGTCCAAGGGGATAGTCACCATCGTCGACGGGGCCCATGCCTTGGGGCAATTTCCGTTCAAGCTGCGCGACCTCGAGTGCGATGCCTATGGCGTAAGCCTCCACAAGTGGCTCCTGGCCCCTCTCGGTAACGGCTGCCTCTACGTCCGTAAGGACATGATCCCGCGGTTCTGGCCCCTCCAGGCCGCCCCGGAGCAGCAGGACAACGATATCCGCAAGTTCGAGTCCATCGGGACCCATCCCTGGGCCATCCGGGCGGCGCTCGGCGAATCCCTGGCCTTCCACCAGGCCATCGGGGCCGAGCGCAAGGCGGCCCGGTTGCGCTACCTGAACCTGCGTTGGGTCAACGCCCTCAAGGTCCACCCCCGGATCAAGGTCCTGACGGACACGAACGAGCCGGCCCAGGCCTGGGGCGTCATGGCGGTCAACATCGAGGGGATCGACATCCGGGCGCTGGCCGGCTTCATGAGAACCAACTACAGGATCATCGTCGTTCCGCTCGTCGGGGGAGCCCCGCCGAACTCGGTCTTCGATTACCAGGCGCTCCGGGTTTCGCCCAACGTCTATACGACGCTCGAGGAGATCGATACGTTCGTCGAGGCCATGGAAGAGGCCGTGAAGAGCGGCATTCCGGATACGCCGGACCCGGTCCCCGCTTACCCGGCCGATGTCACCGTGTAGGGGAGAGGAAAGGAGGATCGAGATGAAACGTTCGGCCGTTCGACCGGTCATGACTTTGGTTTTCCTCCTCGTCGCGGGGGTCACTCTGGGCTATTCCCAGGCGACATTCAAGCTCCCGTTCAAGTTCCAGGCGGGGGGCAAGAAGCTTCCCGCAGGCGATTACACCGTGATGAAGGCGGTCGAGGGACAGCTCACACTGCGGCAGGATGCGACCGGCAAGGAATTCCCGGTCCCGTTCACCGAGCGTTTGGCTCAGCCCAATCCGCCCGTCGCCGAGCCCCGGCTCGTCTTCGACGAGGTCGGGGACTTCGAGCCGTCGTACACGGAATATTTCACGGTCTACATCCTCTCGGAAGTCTGGTTCGCCGGGGAAAACGGCTTCCGGGTGCACACGACCAAGGGGGCCCACCAGACCAAGGTCGTGAAAGGCGAGGCGGCGAAGAAATAGACGGGACCGGTCTGCTATAATAGTCTTCTTTAAAAAGGCAGGTATTTCTCTATGATCATCGTCGATAATCTGTCGAAGAGCTACGGCAAGCAGGGGCTCTTCGACTCGATCAGCTTCAAGGTCAACCGCAAGGAGCGCGTCGGCGTCGTCGGCCGCAACGGCCACGGCAAGACGACGCTTTTCCGGATGATCACCGGCGAGGAGGAGCCGGACGCAGGGACGATCACGAAGCCCCGCAAGTACCGTATCGGCTACGTCGAGCAGTGGTTGAAGTTCTCCGAGCCGACCGTCCTCGACGAAGCGGCCAAGGCCCTGCCCCACGACGCTCACAACGAGATCTGGCGGGTCGAGAAGGTCCTGTCCGGCCTCGGCTTCGCGGCGGCCGACCTGGAGAAGCGCCCGACCGAGCTTTCGGGCGGCTACCAGGTCCGGCTCAACCTGGCCAAGGTCCTGGTCGGCGACTTCCAGATGCTCCTCCTCGACGAGCCGAGCAACTACCTCGACATCACATCCATCCGCTGGCTGGAGCGGTTCCTGTCCGCTTGGCCCGGAGAGCTCCTCCTCATCACCCACGACCGCAGCTTCATGGACAACGTCGTCACCCACGTCCTCGGCATCCACCGGAGGAAGGCCCGGAAGGTCGAAGGGGACACGGGCAAGTATTACGAGCAGATCGCGGCCGAAGAGGAGATCTACGAAAAAACGCGGATCAACGACGAGCGGAAGATGAAAGAGATGGACCTGTTCATCACCCGCTTCCGGGCCAAGGCCAGGCTGGGCGGCCTCGTCCAGTCCCGGGTCAAGTCGCTCGAGAAGATGGAGAAGCGGGAGAAGCTCGAAATGGTCAAGACGCTGGAGTTCGCCTTCGCCGAGAAGCCGTCCTTTCAAAAGTACGCGCTCGACGCGAGCGAAGTTTCCTTCTCCTACACGCCCGACCGTCCCCTCATCCGGAGCTTCTCGATCAGCGTCGGCGCCCGCGACCGCGTTTTCGTCATCGGCCGGAACGGCCGGGGCAAGACGACCCTGCTCCGGCTCATCGCCGGGGACATCGAACCGCAGTCGGGCCAGATCTCCTCGCCGCAGTCGGTCGCGGCGGGCTACTTCGAGCAGACCCACATCTCGACGCTGACGGAGTCCAATACCGTCCTCGAGGAGATCGGCTCGGCCGACCCCGAGGGCGATCCCAAGCGGGCCCGCTTCATCGCCGGCGGCATGATGTTCGAGGGCGACGACGCGCTCAAGAGGATCCGCATCCTGTCCGGCGGGGAGAAGAGCCGCGTCCTGCTCGGAAAGCTCATCGCCACACCGCTCAACCTCCTCCTCCTCGACGAGCCGACGAACCACCTCGACATCGAGTCGAACGACGCCCTGCTCGAGGCCATCGAGGCCTTCGACGGCGCGGTCATCATGGTCACGCACAACGAGATGTTCCTCCACGCCCTGGCCGAGCGCCTGGTCGTCTTCGACAACGACGACATCGTCGTCTACGAGGGCGGCTACCAGCGGTTCCTGGACAGGGTCGGCTGGAGGGACGAAGTCATACAGGGGCCCATCGCCAACCTGCCGCTTGCGGCCGGGGGCGAAGAGCGGCCGAAATGGACGCCCAAGGAGCTCCGGCGCATGCGCTCGGAGGTCATCGCCGAGCGGTCACGGGTCCTGCGCCCGCTCGAGACGCGGATCGCGGCCGTCGAAAAGAGCGTCGAAACGCACGACGCCTCCCTCCGCGAGCTCAACGGCGAGTTGGTCAAGGCCTCGGAGGCCCGGCAGGGGAACCGGGTCGTGGAGATCTCCAAGTCCATGCACCAGGCGAAGAAGAAGATCGATGCCCTGCTCGAAGAGCTCCAGCCCCTGAGCGGGGAGTATGAGGCGAAGAAGGCCGCATTCGACGCCAAGTTGAGGGACTTCGACGAGGAAAACGGCGGCTCTGCCTGAGCCGAAGATCAAGAAGGGGTCAAACCCATGATGGGGTCAAACCTACTTTTTACGCAGAAATGCGTAAAATG
>JBFYOD010000086.1:0-36989 GCA_041303965.1 Candidatus Aminicenantota bacterium | reverse complement strand
AATTTGCGAGAATGAATGACTCCGGGCCATATCCGACTCGCGCCGGGCGCGGCCCGGTCTTACCTTATCTAAGTGGAGGTACCGTTACGTGACCCTTCGCCGATCCGCAAGCTCCCTCGTCCCCTTCATCTTATGTTTCGCGCTGGGCCCCCTGGCCGCGGCCGACCTGACCTTCGACCGTTACCATAAGCCCGAAGAACTGACCGCGGCGGTCCAGGACCTGGCCCGGGCCAACCCCGGCTTCGCCAAGGTCCACGTCCTGGCCAAGAGCCCCGGTGGCCGCGACCTCGTCCTGCTCGAGGTCGGCCCCGAGACCGCGAAAGCCGTCAAGAGCCTTCCCGCCGTATTCATCGCGGCCAACATGGAAGGGACCGTGCCCATCTCCGGCGAAGCGGCCCTGTCTTTGGCCAAGCTCGTCTGCGAGAAAGCCGACCTGCGTTCCGACCGGACCTGGTACATCCTGCCTTGCGGCAATCCGGACGCCTCGGCGGTCTACTTCGGCAAGCCCCTGCGCGTCGACGCGCGCAACGCCCGCCCCCACAACGACGATCAGGACGACCAGGTCGACGAGGACGGCGCCGACGACCTCGACGGCGACGGCCTCATCACCCAGATGCGGGTCAAAGACCCCGAGGGCGCCTGGATCCCCGTCGCCGTCGATCCGCGCCTCATGAAGAAAGCCGACTGGGCCAAGGGCGAGAAAGGGATCTGGAAACTCCTTCCCGAGGGCCTCGATAACGACGGCGACGGCCAGTTCAACGAGGACGGGCCCGGCGGCGTCAACCTCGGCACGGCCTTCCCCCATCTCTTCAAGTTCCACGCCCCCGATTCCGGCGCCTGGTCCGGAAGCGAACCGGAGACCTTCGCCCTTTTGAAGTTCTTCGACCTCCATCGGGAAGTCGGCCTGGCGTTCGCCTTCGGCGAGGCGAACTTCTGCCTGGCCCCGCCGCGCGCCGGCCGGAAAGGGGAAGCCGACCTCAACCAGATCAAGATCCCGGAAAATTTCGCCGGATTCCTCAACGCCGACCCGAACAGGACCTACACCATCGCCGAGGTCATGGACATGGTCAAGCCGCTCGTCCCGCCCGGCATGGAGGTCACCGAGGCGATGATCGGCAGCTTCCTCGGCCTCGGGGCGGTCGTCAACCCCCTCGACGACGACCTCAAGTTCTACAAGGAGCTTTCCGAAAAGTACAAGGAGTTCCTGAAGGCCGCGAAACTCGACGGCAAGCGCCTCGACCCGGCCCCTGACAAGGACGGGTCCTTCGAGCTCTGGGCCTACTACCATCTCGGCCTGCCCTCCTTCGCCATGGACTTCTGGACCCTGCCCGAGGTCAAGGAGGAGAAGGCGGCCGACGAGATCACGCCCGATAAGCTCGAGAAGATGACCAACGACGAGTTCATCGCCCTGGGCGAGGAGAAGATCGACGCCTTCCTCAAGGCCTCCGGCGCGCCCGACCAGTTCAAGGCCAAGCAGATCATCGAAGCCCTCAAGGGCGGCATGATGGACACCAAGAAGATGGCCGAGATGCTGAAGCAGATGCCCAAGAAGCCGAGCGAGGAGGGGGCCGACCCCAAGGAGAAGGCCCTGCTCGCCTGGAGCGACAAGGAGCTCGGCGGGAAAGGGTTTGTCGCCTGGAAACCCTTTAAGCACCCGACCCTCGGCGACGTCGAGATCGGCGGCGCCGTGCCGTTCACCGATAACACTCCGCCGGCCAAGATGGTCGACGGCCTGCTCAAGGGCCAGGTCCCCTGGGTCTTCGAGATCGCCAAACAGATGGCCCGGATCAAGATCGCCGACGCTTCGGTCAAGCGGCTGGGCGCCGGTGTCTACGAAGTCAAGGTCTGGGTCGAGAACACGGGCGGCCTGCCCTACCCGACGGCGATGGGCCGGCGCAACGAACGCGTCCTGCCCGTCATCGTCACTCTCGGCGGCCAGGGTTTCGAGATCGTCCAAGGCAAAAAGAGGAGCCTCGTCCCGGCCGTGCCGGCCCACGGCTCCCAGCCGGTGACCTGGATCGTCCGGGCCGGCAAACCCGTCAAAGTCGAGATCAAGGCGGAGACGAAAATCGCCTGGGGCGATTCCCGCGTGGTCGACCTGGGAGGTGCCAAGTGAAAAAGATCGCCGGTTTCATCCTCATCCTCATGCTCTTCGCGTCGACCCTCCCCGCGCAGAAGTCCGAGATCACGGTCCCCTTGAGGTTCGACCAGTATTATTCGTTGGATAAAGTCTATGAAGCCCTCCGGGCGCTCAACAAGGCCTACCCCCAGCTCACGACGCTCGAGACGGCCGGCAAGAGCGACGAGGGGCGGCCCATCATGGCCATGACCGTGAACAACCCCAAGACGGGCGCCGCCCTGGACAAGCCCGGGATCTATGTCGACGGGAACATCCACGGCAACGAGATCCAGGGGGGCGACATCTCGCTCTACCTCCTCGACTACATGCTCGGCAATTACGGCAAGAACCCGGAGATCACGAAGATCGTGGACAAGACCTGCTTCTACGTCATCCCCGTCGTCAACGCCGACGGCCGGTACCATTTCTTCGCCGACGCCAATTCCCCGGACAGCAACCGCACTCTCCGGATCCCCGTGGATGACGACCGCGACGGGCTCGTCGACGAAGACCCGGCCGACGACATCGACGGCGACGGCAATATCTGCACGGTGCGCAAGAAAGACCCCTTCGGCCAGCTTAAAACGGACCCGGAGGACCCGCGCCTGATGGTCCGCGTCAAGCCCGGGGAGAAGGGCGAGTGGACGATGCTCGGCGACGAGGGCCTCGACAACGACGGCGACGGCCAAGTCAACGAGGACGGCGAGGGCTACGTCGACCCCAACCGGAACTGGGGCTTCGACTGGGCGCCGGCGTACGTCCAGAGTGGTTCCGGCGATTACCCCTTCGCCGGGGTCGGGCTCAAGGCCCTGGCCGAGTGGACGATGACCAAGACCAACATCGTCTTCGCCTGGTCCTTCCACAACTTCGGGGGCATGCTCCTCCGCGGCCCCAGCCGGAAAGGGCTCGGCGAGTACCCGCCCCAGGACGTCGCCGTCTACGACTACCTCGGCAAGCAGGGCGAGCGGATCATCCCCGGCTACCGCTACATGATCTCCTGGAAGGACCTCTACACGACCTACGGCGACTCCGGCGAGTGGATCACGCAAGTGATGGGCGCTTATTTCTACTGCTCCGAGGTCTTCCAGAGCGATTCGGAGGCCTTCAAGGGAGTTTCGGAGAAGCCCGCGGGAGAATCGCCCTCCGCTGGGGGGATGCAAGGCCTTTTATCCGGCAGCGTCACGGAGCGCGACCGGATCAAGTTCAGCGACAACGTCGTCCAGGGCGACCTCTACAAACCCTGGAAGCCCTTCAAGCATCCGGATTACGGCGATGTCGAGATCGGCGGCTGGGCCAAGATGAGCTCCCGGCTGGGCGCGCCGTTCATGATCAAGGACTTGGTCCACCGCAACGCCATGGCCATCCTCTTCACGGCCAAGAACGTGCCCGACGTCAGCCTCGAAGTGAGCGAGGTCAAGGCGCTGGGCGGGGATCTTTACCGCGTCCGGACGCGCCTGGCCAATCCCAAGGCCATGCCGACGATGAGCTATCTCGCCCAGAAGATCAACCTCTATCCCAAGGACACGCTCAAGGTCGTCGGGGCAGGCGCCAAGGTCGTTGCCGGCGGCGTTCTCCTCGACCCCTATCGCGACCAGGTCTCCTATAAGAAGGACAAGCCCGAGCTCCAGTTCCTGGTCGTCCCCGGCTTCGGCAAGGTCGAGCACCAGTTCCTCATCGAAGGGAAGGGCGAGGTGACGCTCCGCTACGAATCCCGGCACGGCGGCAAGCTCACGAAGACGGTCAAGCTCGAATAGGCGCGGACGAAAAGACGGATCCGCTTGCCATTTCCCGCAAGGCGGGAGCATAATCATTTTTCGGAAGTGCGATCGTGCAGAAAGGAGTCCGTCGATGCTCAGACGCTACCAGATCGAAAACTCCAAGATCGTCGAGACGGTCGATGAGAAAGCCCCCGTCCTGCTCTATATCAATCCCGACGAAGCCGAGAAGCGCCGCCTCGTCGAGACCTACCAGATCGATGAGCACACGCTCAATTCCGCCCTCGACCCCGACGAGCAGGCCCGGCTCGAATGCGAGCCGAACCACATCGCTTTCATCTACAAGCGGCCCAAGAATTACTCGGGCGACGACCAACTCCTGTTCAAGGCCTCGACGATGGGCGTCTTCTATTTCGGCGACCTCCTCATCCTCGTCGCGGCCGAGGACACGAGCCTCTTCGAGGGGAAGCAGCTGGCCAAGGTCACGACCGTCCGCGAGCTCATGATCCGCCTCATCTACCGGGCCATCTTCCACTTCATGGAGCACCTCCGGATCATCAACACGATCGCCGACGACGTCGAGCAGAAGATCAACAAGGCCATGGAGAACAAGTACCTCATCAACCTCTTCGCCCTGCAGAAGAGCCTCGTTTACTACCAGAACGCCGTCAATTCCAACGGCGCCCTCATCGAGAAGATCCGCCACAACGCCTCGAGGTTCGGGTTCACCCAGGAGGAGATGGAGCTCCTCGACGACATCGTCATCGAGAACAATCAGTGCTACCGCCAGGCCGAAGTCTACTCCAACATCCTGGCCAGCCTGATGGACGCCCGGGCCTCCATCGTCAGCAACAACCTCAACGTCCTGATGAAGACCCTCAACATCATCACCATCGCCATCATGGTCCCGACGTTCATCGTGTCCGTTTTCTCCATGAACGTGGAGCTTCCCTTCGGCCTCAAGGAGCACCCGGCTTTCGGGTTCATCATGGGCCTGGCCGCCGTCTCCATGGTGGGGTTCCTCATTTTTTGGAAATATAAGAAGTGGTAGGACGGGCCGGACGCTCCGGCCGCGCCCGCACGGTCATTTTTCCGCGCGCTTGTAGCTGACTGATAATCCCGACCAACTGCCTTCCGCGAAGGTCGTCTCCATGAACGGAAGGCCGAGGACGTGCTCGACGAAATCAGCGCTTCCCCAGCCGCGGCCGCGCTGGCGCGCGGAGACGTTGTGGGCGGTGAAGCAGCCGCCGACCGTGAGCTTGGGCAGGACGGCGACGAAATAGTTCTTGTACCAGTCCTTGTCGGCGTCGCAGAAGACGAAATCGAAAGGTCCCGGCAGGGCGGGGACGAGCTCGTGGGCGTCGGCCAGGCGGGCGTCGATGAAGGCGTCGAGCCCGGCTTCCCGGAAGTTGGCCAGCGCTTCGCGGTGACGAGTCTCGTCGATGTCGACCGTGATGAGCTTTCCGCCCGTCTTGCTCAGGGCCCAGGCGATCCAGATCCCCGAATGACCGGTGGACGTCCCGATCTCGAGAGCCCGGGTGTAATTGTTCTTGATGACGAGGTCGTACAGGATCTTCCCGTCGGCCTCGGGGACGTTCATGTCCCGCCACTGCCCGGCGTGCTTGTCGAGGAACGCCTGGACCTTCCGGTCGAGGGACTCGCCGGTTTGTCCCGTCGGGGCAGCGGCCGCCGAAACCGTCATTATCCACATGAGGACGAGCCCTGCCGTGCCGAGGGATCTTGATGTCATGGCCACCTCCGTCGATCGAAAGCCGGTATTCTCGCCATTATTTGGACGACCTGGCCTTCTCCCTCTTCCCGCTTCCCCGCCCCCGGACCGCGCGGGAATCGCTATTTCAGGGAAGAAAGGGGGATTTATGGCGTCAAAAGAAAATATGGTATATTTCTGTGTTTAAACGGAGCTTCCGGACCGTCCGGAAGGACCCTCCCCAGAGGAGATGACACGATGGCTGCATATTCAAGACCGGGCCGGGTCAAGCGCCTCTTGGCGTCGTTTCTCGGCCTGACACTGTTTCTGATGCCCCTGCTGGCCTCTCAGGACCGGGCCCTGACTCTCGACGAGGCCATCAACCTGGCCCTCGAGCGGAACGAGCGATCCTTGGCCACCCGCGAAGACGTCAAGGCCGCCGAAGCCCGCGTCGCCCGGGCGCGTTCGTTTTTCTTGCCGACGATCACCACGACGGGCATCTATCAACGCCGTGCTTACGAGGTCAAGAGAATCGTGGGCGAAACCGAGGTCGTTATCCAACGTTATAACGGCCTCTCGAATACGCTCGGCCTCAACCTGACCCTCTTCGACGCCCGGAGCTTGGCCGGCCTTTCAGCCGTCCGGGCCCAGCGGAACGCCGAATTGGCCGCGGCCACCGAGAGCCGCCGGCAGCTGGCCTTTGAAGTCAGCCAGGCCTTCCTGGCCACTTTGGGCACGGCCCAGGTCCAGGAGGCCTCCAACCGGCGCCTGGCCTTCGCCCGGCAGAGCCTCGAGGCCGCCAGGGCCCGTTATGCGGCCGGTCTCACCTCGATCAACGATGTCACCCGCGCCGAGCTCGAATACGCGACGGCCGAAGTCGGGGTGACCCAGGTCAAGGGCCAGGTGGAGACGAGCACCCTTCAACTCGGTTATCTCCTGGACGCCCCGGACGCCGTACGTGGCCAGCTCGTCGTGCCCGAATTCCTGATCGAGGCGGCTTCCGCCGAGGCCGCGAATTCCGAAGGCCTCGTGGCGGAAGCCCTCGCCCGCCGGCTCGACGTCGGGTCGCTCCGATGGCTGGCCGCCTCCCAGCGGACATTGGCCAAGGTGCCCATGCTCGGCTGGCTTCCCTCGCTCAGCGCCAGCGGCCAGTACAGGATAACGAACGAAGCCAGCTTCAATAACCGGACCTGGAACTGGAACGTCGGCGCGACCCTGAGCTGGACGCTCTTCGACGGTCTGGCCCGTTTCTCGGACCAAAGAGAGCGGAAGGCCCTGGCCAGGCTGGCCGACCTCGACGTCCAGGCGGCGACACGCCGGGTGGACGTCGAAGTCCGGGAGGCCCTCGTCTCCCTGGAAAATCAGCGCGCCTCGCTCAAGCAGGCCTCGGTGGCCCAAGATGTCGCCAAGAAGAACGCGGCCGAAACGGCGGAACTCTACAGACAGGGCCTGGCCTCCGCTCTCGAAGTCGCCGACGCCAACGTCAGCCTCTTCGAAGCCGAGGTCGCGCTCGTCCAGGAACGCTACGGCCTGGGCGTCGCCTTCCTCAACCTGGAAGCGGCCCTGGGACTCGATCCCTTCGGGAAGGAGCCACGCACTTGAAAAGCCTAAGGATCCGAAAGCTCGTCGTCATCTCCGCCGCCGCGGCGGTCATCGTTCTCGCCGTCGCCTGCAAGAAAGAAGGGGCCCCGGCGCCCGCCGCCGGAGGCGGACGGGGGCGCATCCAGTTCCCCGTTGATACGATAACGGTCCAGGTCCGCTCGCTCGTTTACTCCGTCACGGCCGTCGGCTCCGTCGAGGCCTTCGAAAAGGTCCAGGTCACGGCCCGCGTCCCGGGCGTCGCGGACCGGGTCCTCTTCAGCGAAGGAGGATTCGCCGCCGCGAACCAGGTCCTCGTCGAGATCGAGACGGAACGGTACCGCCTGGGGGTCGAGGCGGCTCAGGCCGCCTACGATAAGTCCGAAGCATCCAAGGCCGACGCCGAGGCCGGCCTCAAGCGCCGCGAGACCGTCATCACCCAGACGCCCGGTCTCATCCCCGGAGAAGAAGTCGAGGCTTGGCGAACGAAAGTCCTCGTCGCCGCCTCCGAAGTCGCCCAGATGCGGTCGGCCCTCAATCAGGCCAAGCTCAACCTCCGGGACGCCTTCGTCCGGGCGCCCATCTCGGGCATCATCCAGACGCGGACTGTCCAGACCGGCCAATACGTCCAGACGGGGATGGTCCTGGCGACGCTCGTCCGGCGCGACCCGCTCCTCCTGCGGTTCAAGGTCCCCGAACGCGACGCCGCGCGGATCAAGCCCGGCCAGGAAGCCCGGTTCCGTGTCCGGGAGGACAGCCGCGAGTTCACGGCCAAGGTCGTCCACGTGGCCGAGTCCGCCGACGACGTGTCGCGGCTGGTCGACGTCACGGCTAACATCGACGACCCCAGCGACCGGACCCTGCGGCCGGGATCTTTCGCCGAGATCACGGTGCCCGTGAGCTCCACCCGCGAAGCCGCCGTCATCCCGGTTTCAGCGGTCCGGCCGAGCGAACGCGGATTCATCGCTTTTGTCGTCGAGGGCGACAAAGCGGTCGAGCGCATTCTGACCCTGGGCATGAGGTCGGCTGACGGGCAGGTCGAGGTCCTATCCGGCCTCAAGGTCGGCGAGGTCCTGGTCATCCGGGGCTCCGAGGCCCTTCAGAACGGGGTGACGGTCCGGATGATCGCTCCGGGCACGGGGCAGCCTGCAGCCGAGAAGCCCGGCGATACACAAACCCCGCCGGCTAAAAAAGGATAGGCCCGATGAACCTGACAGAAGCCTGCGTCAGAAAACCCGTCCTGGCCTGGATGCTCATGGCCGCCACGGTCGTGTTCGGCGTCGTGGCCGGCGGCCGGATCGGCATCAGCCAGTTCCCCGACGTCGATTTTCCCACGATCAATGTCTCCGCTTCGTGGGAGGGAGCGGCTCCGGAGGTCATCGAGAACGAGGTTGTCGAGACTCTCGAGGAGGCTCTCATCCAGATCGAGGGCATCCGCACGATCACCTCGAGCGCGCGTCAGGGCTCGGCCAACATCACGGTCGAGATCGAGCTCTCCCGGGACGTCGACCTGGCCCTTCAGGACGTCCAGGCCAAGGTCTCCCAGGCCGCCCGGAACCTGCCCCGCGACATGAACCCGCCCATTATTTCCAAATCCAATCCCGAGGACCAGCCCATCATGATGGTCCGTATCGGCGGGCCTTACCCCCAGCGCGTCCTCAGCGACTACGTCCGCTACGGGCTCAAAGAAAAGCTCCAGACGATCCCCGGCATCGGCGAGATCTCTCTCATGGGCACCCTGGAACGGAACGTCCGCATCTGGCTCGACGCGGCCCAACTCGATGAAAAGAGCCTCACCATCCGCGACGTCATTTCAGCCCTCCAGCGGGAGCACATCGAGCTGCCCGCGGGACGTCTCGAGGCGCCGGGCCGCGAGGTCAACGTCCGCGTCCTCGGCGAGGCCGTCGACCTCGAAACGCTGCGCAAGATCGTCATCCGCGAGGTCGGGGGAAGTCCCATTTACCTCAGCGATGTGGCCTTGGTCGAGGACGGCTTCGAGGACGTCCGGAGGATCGCCCGCGTCGATGGCGGCCCGGCCCAGGGCATCGGCATCCGGAAGCAGCGCGGTTCCAATGCCGTGGCCGTGGCCAAGCGCGTCCGCGAGGCCATCGACGAATACCGGAAGACGCTGCCCGAGGACATGTCCATCGGCGTCACCAACGACAGCACGGAGTTCATCCGGGACTCGGTCAACGAGATCCAGTTCGAGCTTCTGCTCTCGGTCATCCTCACGGCCCTCGTCTGCTGGCTGTTCCTCGGGTCCCTGTCGAGCACGCTCAACGTCATCCTGGCCATCCCCATGTCCCTCCTCGGGACGGTGGCCATCATCTACTTCCTCGGATTCACCTTCAACACCTTCACCCTGCTCGGCCTGGCCCTGGCGGTCGGCATCGTCGTCGATGACGCCATCATGGTCATGGAGAATATTTTCCGCCATCGCGAGGGAGGGAAAGCGCTGGTGCCGGCGGCACTCGAGGGGACGAAGGAGATCGCCTTCGCCGCTCTGGCCGCGACCCTGGCCGTCGTGGCCATCTTCGTCCCGGTCGTGTTCATGAAGGGCATCATCGGCCGCTACTTCCTCCAGTTCGGGATCACCCTCTGTCTCGCTGTCCTCCTGTCCTACGTCGAGGCGGTCACCCTGGCCCCGGCCCGCTGCTCGCAATTCCTCAAGACCACGCGCGAGGGCCGGAATAAGGTCGGCCTGGCCGTCGACCGTGCCTTCGGCCGGCTGGAGAAACTTTACAGCCGCATCCTTCACCGCGGCCTCCGTAAGCCGGGCCTCGTCCTTGCCCTGGCGGCGGTCCTTTTCGCCTCGGCCATCTTCGTCTTCACGATCCTGCCGAGCGAGTTCGTGCCGTCCCAGGACCAAAGCCGTGTCTCCGTCCGCATCCAGACCGCCGTCGGCTCGGACATCACCGAGACGGACTCGCTTCTCATCAAGGCCGAGGGTGTGGTCAACAGACACCCCGAGGTCATCCAGGTCTTCAGCTTCGTCGGAGGATTCGGAGGCGGGGGCGGGGTCAATGCCGGGATGCTCTATATCACCCTGGTCCCGCCGGGTGAACGGAAGCTGGACCAGGCCGGTCTGTCGAGCGTGCTCCGCCAGGAGCTCAACTCCATCCCCGGCCTGCGGGCCGTCATCCAGGACACCTCCCAGCAGGGTTTTACGGCCCAGCGCGGTTTTCCGGTCGAATTTTCCGTCCGCGGCGCCGATTGGAACGAGCTCGTGCCCATCAGCCAGCGGCTTATGGAGGAGCTTACGGCGAGCGGGACCGTCGTCGACCTCGACTCGGACTACCGCGTCGGCATGCCCGAGCTGCGGGTGACCCCGGACCGGGCCGTGGCCGCGGACGTGGGCGTGTCCATTGACGACGTGGCCACGACGATCAACGCCCTCGTGGGCGGGATCAGGGTCGGCAAGTACAGCACGGGCGGCCGCCGGCTCGATGTCCGGGTCAAGCTTATGGCCGGACAGAGGTCGAGACCCGACGATATCTCCCGCCTGCGCGTCCGGGCCCGGAACGGGCAGCTCGTCCCGCTGTCCTCGCTCGTCATTTTCGAGGAGCAGGCCGCCCTCCAGGCCATCACCCGGCGCGACCGGGAGCGGGCGATCTCCATTTATGCCAACGTGGCCCCGGGCCACGCCCAGGATGAGGCGCTGCGGGTGGTCGAGGGGCTCGGCGGGAACCTGCCGGTCGGCTACCGGGTCGTCCTGGGCGGCTCGAGCATGGCCTTCCGCGAATCCATGAGCAGCCTGCTCTTCGCCATGGTCCTGGGCATCCTCATCGCCTACATGATCCTCGCGTCGCAATTCAACTCCTTTAAGGACCCCATAACGATCATCACCATCCTGCCGCTCTCGATCGCCGGGGCGGCCTTCGCCCTGCTCGCCGCCGGCAAGTCCCTGAACATCTTCAGCATGATCGGATTGCTCCTGCTCATGGGGATCGTCAAGAAAAATTCCATCATCCTCGTCGATTACGCCAACGCCTTCAGAGAGAAGGGCTTCGGCGCGAAAGAGGCCATGGAAAAGGCCGGGCCCATCCGCCTGCGGCCCATCCTGATGACGGCCACGGCGACCTTGATGGCAGCCATACCGCCGGCGCTCGGCATCGGCGCCGGGGCCGAGATCCGCATGCCCATGGCCATCGCCGTCATCGGCGGCCTGGTCCTGTCCACGGTCCTGAGCTTGATCGTCGTCCCGTCGTTCTATGTCGTTTCGGACAGGCTGGCCGGGAAGAAGCGGAAAAAGGAAGATTAGACCTTCTTGTCGGAGGCTCCGGGCTTGGTGATGGGCAAGCCCTTTGCGCAGAAGGGGCAGGCATCGGGTTCGAAGGCCTCGACCTTGAGGGCCAGGAGACTGCCGACGGCTTTCCCTTCGATCGGGACGGCGCCGCCGCTCCTATCGACGAGGACATAGATCCCCGCGACCGCGACTTGCCGCTCGCGCAGGCAAGCCAGGACTTCCTGGATCGAGCCGCCCGTCGTCAGGATGTCCTCGACAATGACGGCGCGCGAGCCGTCGAGCCCCGAAAAGCCGGAGCGGATGGTCATTTTCTCCTCTGCGCGCTGGGTAAAGGCGAACTTCTTGCCGAGCTTGAGCGCGGCCAGGAAGCCGATGGCGATAGCGCCATAAGCGGGGGCGACGACGTAATCGAAATCCGGGACCTCCCGGCGGATCTTGGCGGCCAGGAGGTCGACGATCTTCTCCAGTGCCGCCGGCTTCTCGATGAGCCGGATCTTCTCGAAATACCATTCGGAGTGTTTGCCCGAGGTCAGCTTGAAATGGCCCTGGAGCAGGGCGTCGCATTCCTTGAAGAGGTTGAGGACGATGTCGTTTTCAGAAGTCTGGGTCATGTCGGCCCTCCTTCCCGGGATTCGGTTCTCAGGGCGACATTATAAAGGGAACGCCGGCCCTTGAAAAGCAACAGGAATGGGCCTTGTCAGAGCGTCGTGATCTTGAACCTGACGCCTTCCGGGTCGGGACAAGCCAGAACCGCTGTTTCGGCGATCCAATCGTCGGCCGGCAGTTCGTCCTCCCGTTGCTTAGCCGTTAGAAAGGGGAACAGGCTATTGAGGGCGTAGAGGCAGATTTTCTTCCCCTTGGGGATCTCGACCATGCCGGCGCCGCGGATAAAGAAATAATCGCCAGGCTTGTGCTTGGCCCCGCAGCGCTTCTTTACGCCGATGACTTCGACTCTTAGGTCTTTCATCCCTCCTCCTTCCTTTCTTAACATAGCCCCGCCTTCCGAAAATAGCAACAGGGCGACTCCCAGGGACGAGCGATTTCGCCCGCCCATCTTGAGGGGAGGGGGCGCCGGGAGTGCCGTTGGCCTTGCGGCCTCGCCCCGGAATGTGCTAAACGAGGGCAGATGAAAAAAGAATTCCGTGACGACCGCGTGTGTTTCGTCTGCGGCGAGAAGAATCCGGACGGGCTGAAGCTCTGTATCCGGACGGACTCGGAGCGCGGGGAATCGATGGCAGAGGTGTTATTCCCGGAGCATTTCCAGGGCTGGGCGAAGATCGTCCACGGCGGGCTCTTGGCCACGGTCCTCGATGAAGCCATGATCTACGCCGCCGGTGCGAAGGGCTTCAGATGCGTAACGGGCGAAATGACGGTGCGCTTCGTTAAGCCGGCCTCGACGGGAGTCTACCATAAGCTCAAAGGTCGTTTTATCGAGGAGAAGGGACGCATCGTTCTTGCCGAAAGCGCGCTACTCGACGGTGAGGGTCAAGAGGTCGCCCGAGCGACCGGGAAGCTGTTCAAGGTTCGTGTTTAGGGCTTGGCGCCAAGCGCGAAAATCGTCGAGAAAAAACCCGAATAAGGTCATATTCCAGGCCGAAAAAATCGTTTATATTTAATTATATCAATAACTTGTGACAGCCAAGGCTAGAAGAAAAAGAAGCGGGCGGCGACGAAGAGGAGGAAGACCCCGTAGAGCAGCTTGACCGTCCGCGACGGGAGGCTGATGGTGATACGGGCGCCGAACACGGTGCCGAGGAAGAGGCCCAGCGCGATCCAGGCCGCAGCAGTGAGGTCGAGCGTTCCGGCGTTGTAATAGTAGAGAACACCGGGCAGGCCGAAAGGAAAAAGAATGGCCCCGAGCGACGTGGCGATGGCCCGCTTGGCAGGATAGCGAAGGACCAGTGTCAGCATCGGGACGATGATGTTGCCGCCGCCGATGCCGAACATGCCGGCCATCACCCCGGCCAGCAGGCCGATGCCGAGGAGGGCGTAGGGGGATGGCCGCGGGTCCGCCTCAGGCTCAGGTTTGGCCGGGACGTCCTGCCCGCGCCGGCGGCGGAAGCGGCGGACCGGGTCAATGAAGTTCCAGCCGACATAGAGGCAGAACAGCGCAAATAACCGCCGCATGAGGTCGACCGGTAGCGTGTTGGCCAGCCAGGCCCCGACGACGACCGATGTCAGAAGCCCCGCAGCGATATAAGCCGATGCCCGAAGATCGATGATGCGCGCCTTATAATAAGCGGCGACGCCGAGGATGCCGACGGGAAGGAGGATCGCGGCGAGCGACGTCCCCGTCGCCTTGACGAGGGGGAACCCGGCCAGAAGGATGAGCGTCGGGACAATAATGATGCCGCCGCCTATTCCGAACAGCCCGGCGAATACACCCGCCGCCGCGCCGACGAAGATGAGCCACGGTCCGCTCATGCCCGCGATTATAATTGATTCGTAGCTTGGCTGCAATAATGTATTGATAAATAACAAATTAGGCAAAAAAAGGGCTTGTTTTTGGGCTTAGAGGGGCCCATTTTAGCCCCAAAAACGCTGTCGTGAGATTGCTATTGACCAGCCCGGCCTCTAGATTGCGATCGTCTTGTCATGATATTGTCTATTCGCGTTTTTTGTCTCCCGCTATTCAGGAGGTCCCATGAGAACGAGAACCTGCCGGCCCTTCGCGGCCGTCATCATCTCCCTTCTCGTCCTCGCCCTCTCCGGCTGCCGGGCCCGGACCGCCCGGCCGGCCGCCCTCGACTACCCCATCCGCCCCGTCCCCTTCACCCAGGTCAGGTTCACCGACTCCTTCTGGGCGCCGCGCCTCGAAACGAACCGCATGGTCTCCGTTCCTTACGCCCTCCGGATGAATGAAGAAACGGGCCGCGTCGACAATTTCCGTAAGGCCGCCCGCCTCATGACCGGCCTGCACCAGGGCCGGCGTTTCAACGATTCCGACGTCTTCAAAGCTATGGAAGCGGCCGCTTACACGCTCCGCCTCCACCCCGACACCTCCCTCGAGAAAACGCTTGAAGACCTCATCGCCCTTATCGCGAAGGCCCAAGAACCGGACGGCTATCTCTTCACGACACGGACCAACGACCCCGCCCATCCCGCTCCCGGCTCTGGCCCCGAGCGCTGGTCGAACCTCCGCGTCAGCCACGAGCTCTACAACGTCGGCCACATGTACGAGGCGGCCGTGGCCCACTTCCAGGCCACCGGCAAGCGCGCGTTCCTGGCCATCGCCGAAAAGAACGCCGGCCTCCTCCTGCGGACGTTCGGAACCGGCCCCAGCCAACGCCGCGGCTTTCCCGGCCACCAGGAGATCGAGATCGGCCTCTCCAAACTCTTCCGCGCCACCGGCAACCGCGCCTACCTCGACCTGGCCAAGTTCTTTCTCGACGAGCGCGGCCACTATTTCGGCGGCGAAAAACACGCCTCAGGCGACCCGTTCGCCGTCTACGACTCGGACGAATACATGCAGAACCACAAGCCCGTGCTCGAACAGGAAGAGGCCGTCGGCCACGCCGTCCGGGCCATGTACATGTATTCGGGCATGGCCGACGTCGCCGCCCTGGGCGGCTACCCTGAATACGTCACGGCCATCGATCGTCTCTGGCTGAACGTGGCCGGCAAGAAACAGTACCTGACCGGTGGGGTCGGCGCCCGCGGTGGGTCCGAGGCCTTCGGCGACGCCTACGAGCTGCCGAACGCCGAGGCGTACACGGAAACCTGCGCGGCCATCGGCAACGCCCTCTGGAACTACCGCCTCTTCCTCCTCCACGGCGAGTCGAAGTACATGGACGTCTTCGAGCGCGTCCTCTACAACGGGCTCCTTTCCGGCGTCTCGCTCAGCGGCGACCGCTTCTTCTACCAGAATCCGCTCGAGTCGGCCGGCGGCTACGAGCGCAGTCCCTGGTTCGAAGTCGCCTGCTGTCCGCCGAACATGACCCGTTTCCTGCCCTCGCTTCCGGGATATGTTTATGCCACGAAGGACGACACCATCTTCGTCAACCTGTATATCGCCGGGGAAGGGAAGATCGACCTTGGCGGCCGGCTCGTCGATCTCACCCAGGTGACGCGCTACCCCTGGGAGGGTGAGATCAAGCTGACCGTGTCTCCCGAGCGGCCCGGCGAGTTCGAGCTGGCCATACGCATTCCCGGTTGGGCCGGCGGCGAAGCGATGCCGACGGACCTCTACCAGTTCCTCGACGCGAATGCCGCGAAGCCAGGCCTGAAAATCAACGGCGAAGCCGCAGCCCTCGACATCCGGGACGGCTATGCCCGCATCCGCCGGACCTGGAAAAACAGGGACACCGCCCAACTCTCACTTCCCCTGCCCGTGCGCCGCGTCGCTGCCCGCGATTCCGTGTCCGCTGACAGCGGCAGGGTGGCCCTCCAGCGCGGCCCGGTCGTCTTCGCCATCGAGGGGGTAGATAACGACGGCCGCGTTTTCGACTTATTCCTCCCGGATGCCGTGACGCTCACCGCCGAATTCCGGCCGGGCCTCCTCAACGGTGTCGTCATCATCACCGGGAATACGCTCGCCCTGTCCAAGGACGCGGCGGGAAAGATCCGCAACGAAGAGAAGTCATTCCTGGCGATCCCCTACTACGCTTGGGCCAACCGCGGCCCCGGGCAGATGCTGGTCTGGCTGCCGCGCACGGCCGCTGCCGTGCGGCCCGCCAAGTCCGTCAATATGAAGGTCGATTGACGGCCCCGGTCACTTCTCCCGGCGGCTAGTTGATGATCTTCAAAATCCGTCCCCAGCGGGCCTTGGGGATGAAGTTCAATATTTTTTTCAGCCGGTCGCGGAAACTTGTTTTCAGATAGGCATCGCGCTCCGCTTCGTACGAAAAATATATGACCCACGGCTTCCCTTTGATATTGGCCAGCGGCACGAAGCCCCACGTCCGGCTGTCCGCGCTGTCGTCGCGGTTGTCTCCCATGACAAAGAGGTGTCCTTCCGGAACGACCACAGGTCCATAATTATCACGGATAGCGAAGTCGTAATGGTATGCATCGTCCTTTGCATAGGCTTGGTCGTCCTTGTGGATCTTGTAAGGCTCATCGATCGGCTGGTCATTGACGTAAAGCTGCTTGGCTCGGATCTCGACTTTGTCCCCCTCGAGCCCGATCACGCGCTTGACAAAGTCCTTCGTCAGATCTTTCGGCCACTTGAAGACCACGATGTCCTTTCTCTTGATCCGTTTTTGTGGAAGCAGCGCGCCCTCAAGGGAAAACGCTGGCCGGACGTACGCCATCTTGTTGACCAAGAGGAAATCTCCGACGAGGAGTTTCGGGATCATCGACCCGGTGGGGATCTGAAAAGCCTGGACGACGAACGTCATGACGAAGAAAACGAAGACGGCCGTCTCGGCGATGAGCTCAAAATACTCTCGAAAGACGCTCTTTTCCTTTTTTTGCATCCAACTCGCCTGCTTGCCGCGTTTACAGGATTGCTAATATAACCTGATCTGACTCCGTTTAATATACCCCCTCTGAAGTGAGGTTTTCAAGCACTGGAGCCTCCCCCGGCCAGCCCCAGCCGGAGGGAACGGTCAACTAGCTCGACAAAAACTCGCCATGCCGCTTTCTTCTCCCCACGGGGATGGCTTTTCGTTTATAATCACGTCATGCCCCGCAAGGAGAGCCCCATGACCGCGAAGCGCGCCCTGATCGCTCTCGTTTTCCTGAGCCTAGCCGCCCTATTCCTTTCCGCGGCGGTCCCGGCCGTTGCCGAGGACATGGCCCTCGATAACGGCCGGCTCAGGGCCGTTTTCAACGACCGCGGGCTCGTCTCGCTCGCGGCGCCACAGACCGGGCGGCTGCTCACGCTCTCCGCCGACCCGTCCTCGTTGACGATCGACGGCGCGGTGGTCGACATCGGCGGTCTCGGCCCGGCCGAGATCGAGACGACGCCGGCCAAGATCGCCTATCGCTACGTGCGGGACCCCTACACCTTCGACGTTATCTACGAGCTCAAACCGGCCCGGGATTTCCTGACCAAACAGATCGTCGTCACCTCGGCCCGAAGCCGCGTCTTCCGAGTCCAAGAGATCAAGCCGCTGGCCGCTTCGCTCGGCCTCCCCGTCGCCGACGAGCTCAAGCTTGCGGGCGGCTCCTTCGGTGCCCTGTGCCGCTTCGCCGCCGCCGGCGGGCCTCCAGCCGAGCTCGCCTGGGGGGTCTTCTTCCTGCTCCAGAACCCGTTCATGGCTTGGACGCGCGAGGGCCGCGACGTCGCCGTCTCCTACGCCCCGGACATGGATTGGAGCCGCGATTACGGCGCCTTCGCCTCCGACCGCCTCTGCCTGGGGCTCTACGAGCTCTCCGGCGCGCGCTTTCCGGCGAAAGCCGTCCCGGAGTGGAAGTTCATCGCCGACTACGACAAGCTTCTCAAGGAGTCGCCGACGATCGACGCCAACGAGGTCGAGGTCCTGACCGGCTGTGTCCGCGCGTTCCTCCTGTATTACCCCGGCCGCAGCGTCCGCGTCCACATCCCTTGGTGCGAGAACGACTACCAGATCGACGTCGGGACGCCCGGGGGAGTCGAGGAATACAAGCGGATCATGGACCGAGCGGCCGAGCTCGGCGTTACCCATCTGCTCTATACCCCCGCCAACAGCGAACTCTCCCGGCTCGAGGACAACGCCGACGCCTGGGGCTGGGAGAACGTCCTCTGGTTCGGGTTGGGGCAGAAGATCCGGAAAGGGGAGTGGGACCCGCGGCGCGACGAAGTCCCGGCTGGGCTCAAGTCCATGCTCGACTACGCCGCCTCGAAGAACCTCAAGCTCATGTCCTACTCCTATCCGTCCCTGCCGTTCCTCCAGCAACCGGAATGGACCGCCTGGGCTGGGCCGGCCGCCGCCGCCGGCCGCCCCGGGGCGGACACGGGCCTGCGCTCGTTCCAGGATTGGTGGCTGGACAAGCTCACGGGTTTCATGAGGAAAACGGGAGCCGCCGGCTTCTCCTTCGACCACTGGTGGATCGCCTACGACAAGGCCTCGAGCAAGTACGCCCAGTGGTACGGCTGCCGCCGCATCCTGGAGAGCCTGCGCCGGGAGGCCTTCGACGTTGTCGTCGACGGCCGCCAGCAGTACCAGAACTTCGGGCCCTGGACCTGGCTCGCCGGCTCCTATCCCCACCCGACCCTCACGGACGAACAGCCGGAAAGCTACAAGGCCTTCCCCGACCTCCACACCGACCGCGTGTCGGCCAACCGCCAGCGCTTCGCCGCCTGGACCTACCGGGTCGAACGCTTCGCCCCGCCCGAGATCATGCCCGGCTTCATCACCCACCAGTCGGAGCGCACCGACGAAAAGGGCGTCATGCGCCGGGACCGCTTCCGGCCGAGGGATTGGGACTATCTCGGCTGGAAATACTCGCTCCTGTCCTCGATCGCTACGGCGCCCTTCCACCACGTCGTCAATTTCATCCCGGCCCGGGACGCCGAGGAGTTCGCGGCCCTCTCCGAGGACGACAAGGCCTGGTTCCGGAAATGGCTCGATTGGACCGACGAGAACGCCCGCTTCCTCCACGCCCTGCGGCCGATCATCGGGCCGCCCATGGCCGGCCGTGTCGACGGCACGGCCGCAATCGTCGAGGACCGCGGCATCGTCTTCCTGTTCAATCCCAACCCCGGCCGCAAGGAAGCCCGCTTCAAGCTCGACGCTTCGATCGGCCTCCTCAAGGGCGAGCGGTTCATGATCAAGGAGCTCTATCCGGTGGAGGGCCGGCTCATAGCTTCGGCCGAGGGGCTCTGGGCCCAGGGAAGCGAAGCCGTCCTGCCGATCGCCGGGCGGGAGGCCGCGGTCCTCGAGGTCTTCCCGGCCCCGGCGGCGATCACGGAGCCCATCCTCTTCAACGCCCCGGGCAAGGTTTCGTTGAGCTCGGGGCGGCTCGTCCTGACCGACGTCACGGCGGAGATGGGGACGACCCGTCGGGTCCTCGTCCTCCTGCCCGGGAATGCCCGGGTGCGCGCATTGTCCGTCAACGGCGTCCCGTATCCGTTCAAGTCCGACAAGGGCCGGGTCACGGCGAACGTCCGTTTCGCGGGCCGTGCCTTCGGCCGCTCCCAGAGCGTCGGCGAGGTCCCGGCCGGATTCACCGGCGGGACGTTCAAGGCCAGGTTCACCGTGCCGGCGCGCGTCTTCACCCAGCTCGCCGAGAGGAAGAAGGCCTGGCCGGTCAAGTACACCGAGGACGATCTCCGCGCGCCCTGGCTCGGCCCTTGGCGACTCCTCCTCCACCTGCCCATCGCCGAGGGCACGGATGCCATGGCCGTGACCCTGAAGGTCAACGGCGTACCCGTCGAGGTCCTCAAAGCCTATAACAGCGTCTACGCCCAGTCGCCGGAAAGGACGTTCATCGGTCATTACGCGGACGTTTCCCGGCTCAGGCCCGATTCGCCCTGCGATATCGAGGTCGGTTTGCCGACGCTCGAGCCGGGCCGCTTTCAGGGGGTTTTCTTCGAGAACGTGGAGACCGAATACACCCGCCGGATCATGGCTCCGCCAACACCTGCCCCCAAAAAGAAGACGGGGTGAGTCAGGGTTTGCGACCGAGGGCGAGGGCCGAGGGCGTGACGGCCAGTCCGCCCAGGGCCGTGCAGCGGAGTTCGACGGGCAGCATCTTCCCCGAAGCGTAGACGGCGTCGACCGTCTCGTCGAGAGGGATGGGATTCACGTAGCCGCCGAGTATGAGGTCGGCGCAGACGAAGGCGCTCGACGCGGCCACGGCGTTGCGCGTGTGGCAGGGGATCTCGCACATCCCCTGGACCAGGTCGCAGACGGAACCCATGGTGTTCTGGAAGGAGATGGCCGCGGCGTCCGCCGCCTGGCCCGCGCTCCCGCCCGCCGCTTCGATCACGGCCGCGGCGCCCATGGCTCCGGCCGCGCCGATCTCGACCTGACAGCCGGCGACTTCGGCGGCGAAGGTCGCCCGGCCGGCAACGATGAGCCCGATCGCTGAGGCGGCCAGAAGCGCCAGGGCCGTCTTCTCGTCGTCGAGCCTCTTCTCCTCGACCAAAGTGACCATGACCCCGGGCAGGACGCCCGCGGACCCGCCGGTCGGCGCGGCGCAGACGATGCCCCTGCTGTTGGAGACGTGCAGCGCGGCCAGGGCCCGGGCCGCGGCCCTCGCGTGGAGGCCGCCGACAGCCAGGTTGCCCCGGGCCTCGGCCCGGAAAACCTTCGCGGCCGAAGGCTTCAGGAGCTGCATGCCGAGCTCGCGTCCGGCCAGGCCTTGGCGGACGGAATCCCGCATGATCCCGTAGCGCCTCAGGACCTCGCCGACAACCTCTTTTTCGGAGAGGCCCAGGAGCGCGGCTTCGGAGGCCAGGGCGATCCTCCCCAGCGAAAGGCGCTTGCGGCGGGCGGCTTCGACCATTTCCGCGCCGCTCTGGAAAAGGGGCTCCCCCTTTTTCATAAAGAAGAGGGGCGGGGCCGACCAGATCCCGTGGATGTTCGGGAGCCGGCCGAGCATGGCCCGGGCTTCCTCGCTCAGCGGCGCTTTCCTTTTGAACGAGAGGAAGACCTTTCCGTCCCGGGTCGAACGGACAGGCCGGCCGGCGAGCTGGCCGTCCGCCGCGAGTATCCTCTCTACCGGACGGGCCTGGCGCGCGCCGGCCAGGACCATGACCTCGTGGCTCTTGCCGTCGAGAAGGACCGGCCAGCCGTCGAGCTCGGTCAGCGCGATCATGCCGCCGCCGACGGACTTGGCCGTGGCCTCGAGCCTTCTTCCGCTCTTTGAAACGAGCTCCATCCGCACGGTGTTCGGATGGTCGGCCTTGTCGAGCCGGGCGATCCGGAAACGGAGCTTGAGACCGCGTTCGGGGGCGGCAGTCAGGGCCCGGTCGAAGCGGCCGTCGGTCATCGGCCAGCCGAGGAGACCGGAGGCGAGGGCCAGGTCGACGCCCTGCTGACGGTAGGTCTTGGCGTAGGAGCCGTCCGGATCGAACGTGAACGCCGCCGTCGCGGCGTCTTCCCCGAGCAGGGAGCGGACGAGGCGGCCGATGTGATAGGACCCGGCCGTGTGGGAGCTGGAAGGCCCGCGCATGACCGGACCGAGGACGTCGTTGAAGATGCTTATGAATTCCATTGTTCTCCCTCAGCCGAAAACCAGGCTGGCCATGGCCAGGTCCAGCGCGGCGTTGCCCACGGCTTTGAATACGGTGATCTCGTCGTCGGAGCGGCGGCCCGGCTTGAGCCCGGCCAGGACCTCGCCGATCTCCGCCAGGATGTGGTCCTCGTCGATGAGCTTCTCTCGCAGGGGAATGATCAGGTCGCCGGCCTCCTCGAGGCAAGCTTGCCGCTGGTCGACGTAGACCCTGGCCCGCCGGACGGTCTCGCCCGGGATCTCGCGGGTATGCGGCTTGTAGGAACCGACGGCGTTGATGTGGACGCCCGGCTTGAGGTCCCGGTCCGCGAAGACCGGCACCGCGGAGGTCGTCGCCGTGCAGATGACGTCCGCCTCCCGCAGGGCCCCGGGCGAGGAGGCGGGCTCCACGTCCAGGGCGAGCTTGGGCCCCATTTCCCTGGCGAAGGCCGCGGCGGCCCGGGGGTCGACATCGAAGACAAGCGCTTTCCGGATCGGGCGGACGGCGGCGACGGCCTCCAGCTGCGTTTTCCCCTGAACGCCGGCGCCGAAGATCGCGGCCACACGGGCGTCCCGGCGGGCCAGAACGTCCGTGGCGGCGCCGGAGGCCGCCCCGGTCCGGACGGCGGTGAGGTGGGCCGCGTTCATCACCGCGAGCGGCGTCCCGAACTCGGCGTCCATGAGGATGGCCACGGCCTGGCCCATGGGCAGCCCCTTGGACGGGTTGTCCTCGCATTGCGAGATCAGCTTGAGGCCGATCCTCTTCATCCGGGGAAGGTAGGCCGGCATGACCAGGGCCTTCGTCCGAAACTCGGGGATCTCGAGGCTGGTCCGGGCCGGGACCAGGGCCCGGCCCATGGAGAGTTCGATGAAGGTCTCCCTGACCGCCCGTATGGCCTCGGGCATGGTCAGGGCGCGCCGGACCTCCTCGTCCGTGATGTGTCTCATCCGAATCGGGGAGTCCATGGCCGTCACCTCGATGCCCATTCTACCAGAGCTTGCGGATCCTGGTAACGGGAATTTTTCCGGTCCGGCCGTAAAGTCCAGGAGTTGACTTGAGGGGCGCAAGTCAATATCCTTAGTCCT
Source organism: Candidatus Aminicenantota bacterium (assembly GCA_041303965.1). Classification (GTDB taxonomy): domain Bacteria; phylum Acidobacteriota; class Aminicenantia; order Aminicenantales; family Saccharicenantaceae; genus RBG-16-66-30. Next base: position 14,454 of record JBFYOD010000086.1, on the reverse strand, counting down.
CAGAACCAGACCGCGAGAAAGGACTCCGATCATGCCCGGAAAGCCGATCCTCAACATCAAGTCCCTCAAGGAACAGGTCTACGAGTACCTACGCGAGCAAATGCGGCGAGGGGACATCATGCCGGGATCGGCCATCGACATGGAGGAGACCTCGAAGAAGCTCGGCGTCAGCAAGACGCCCCTCCGCGACGCGCTCCTCCAACTGGAGATGGAGGAATTCGTGACCATCCTGCCGCGGCGGATGGTCGTCGTCAATTCTCTCACCAAAGACGACATCCGGAACTACTACGAGATCATCGGCTCGCTCGAGAGCATGGCCCTGCTCAAAGCTTTCGAACGCCTCCAGGCCTCCGACATCGAGGCCATGCAGAAGCTCAACGCCGGCATGAAGGACGCGATCGCGGCCAACGATTTCGACGTCTATTATGAACGGAACCTGGCCTTCCACAATACCTTCCTCAATCTCTGCGGCAACGACAGCCTGGTCAAGCTGGTCAACAACCTCAAGAAGCGTCTCTACGATTTCCCGCGGCCGAAAGGGTTCGTCAAGGAGTGGGAGGAGTCCTCCATCCTCGAGCACCAGGCCCTCATCGACCTTCTGGCCAAGGGACGGGGCCAGGACGCGGCCAACCACGTCCGCGACGTCCATTGGTCCTTCAAGGTCCAGGAGAGTTTCGTCGGCAAGTACTACCAGGGGATCACCGAGCCGGCCGGCTAGACCCGGGCTTGCGCTCCCGGAGGAACGAGTCGAGCCGAACCGAAGGACGCGGCCAGTGCGACGGCCATCGCCGCGAAAACTTTATTTCGTCCTCAGCTCCACGCGCATCCTCTCTTCGGATTCGAAATTCAGCCAGATGACGGTCCGGCTGCCCTCGAGTTTTCTGACCTCGCCGAGTTGATAATCCCGTCCCTCTTCGAGGTTCTTCCCGTTCAAAACGATCTCGCGGACCGCCGCGCCGCCGCTGTCCAGAATGACGACGGGACGGATGAGAGGGGAGTCCGGGGAGGCGGCCCATTCCCAACCGGCGGGATCCTTGTCCCCCGGCGAATTCTTAAAAATAAAAGCTCTCTCACTCGTATCGAACCCGGTGTAAACCAGTTTGCCCTTCAGGCCCCTGACGGCGGGAGGCCGGGCCCAGGACCGGCCCAGGCGGACCAGCTCGGCGATGGGCTTGTCGGTCATGCCGTAGAGCCCGGCCCAGTGGCTGCGGTTCCTGCCGTCTTCCCGGATGACCGGGTCGGAGATCGGGAAACCCAGAAAATGGGTCGGACGGTCGTCCGTCTGGGCCACCCGGCCGTCGCAGTTCGGCTCGCCCACGGGCCAATGGTTGCAGCTTCCGGAGTTCTGCAGGCTCCGGATGTCCCGGTCCTTGAGGTATTCCATTTCGTTGCCCGGCTCGAAAATGATGAAGGGGTCGAACCGTGAGGTGAAATTGTGCCTCTGGATGTTGGGCTTCTCCGGGATCCGCTTGGTGTTTTTAGCCGGCGGATCGGCCACATACTCGAAGACCTGGGTCTCCCCTTTGAGGTTGGCGACCGTCACCCAGTCCTTTTCGATGATATCGCCCTGCTTTTGGCCCGGGTCCGTCAAGGGGAGGGATTCCTGGAATTGGCGGGGAAGGCCAAGCGCGTCGGTGTTCCAACTCACCTTGCGGATGCCGGTCGCGTCCGGATAGAAATAGTAATATTCGTCCACCCAGACCCCCCATCCCGTTTTCTCGTTCACCTGCCACAGATGGTTGTAGGAGCTGACGGGCGCGTATCTCCAGTGGACCACGACCCGGGCGGGCGTGTTCTCGATGATCCGCACGTGAGAGTACAGGCACTTGGGGTCTTGCATGTGCTCGTAGCACCCTTCCTTGTCGTCCCAGGCCTCGACGCTCTGGTCCGCCATCCACAATCCCGTTTCGCTGATCCAGGCGGGGCTGTAGCGCGTGCCTCTCCAAAAGACGACACGGACCGGGGACTGGGCGAAGGTCACGACGATGTCCGGATCGTCCGCCACCGGCCAGAGCGCGTCCCATTCCGGATAATAGGACAGCTTGGTATAAAAAGCGCCGAAGCCCTTGCTGCCCGCGGGTCCGGTCGGCATCTTCCTGACCGGAAGGTCCGGCGGAGCCGGCTTTCCCAGGCTCTCGACATAGGCTTTCAGGTGATCTTCGGACACCGCTTCGCCGAAGACCCGGACCTCGTCCAGGATCCCGTCCACGGAATACCAGAACGGCTGGGTGCCGTGATCGCCGATCTGGTTGGAGGGTTTCACGGCCGTGGAGTTCATGCCGACCCGCATCTCGGAACCCTTGGCCTGGCGGAAGGCCTTTTTCAGGGGCGCGGATCCGGCCGGCCGGCCGTTCAGATAGAGGGTGACGCCCTCGCCGCTCCTGACGACCGCGGCGATATGGCTCCACTGTCTGAGGGGCAGGACGAAATCCTCCGAGACGAAGCGGTACCGTTCGTCATTGATGGTGATATCCATCCCGAACTGGCCGTGCGGTCCCACGCCGAAATAGAATCCGTCGACCCCTTCTTTCAGCTGCGTCACGACCGGCGCCCAATTCCAAGGGTACGCGGCCTGGGCGATCCAGGCATCGACCGTGAAGCTGGGGCCCAGCGCCGGAACCTTCCCGGCCGGCCGCACCAGATTGAACGTGTAGCCGTCCAGCCTGACGGAGTTGCCGGACACGCCTTTGACCTCGGTAAAATGGCCGTTGATGACGTCATGAATGTTCCCGATGACGTCCTTTGTCGCCGCGGGTTCCGGGACATCGAAGGTCCAATGGACCACCGGCACGGGAAGCGGCGCGGTTTTCTGAACCGATGGGCTCTGCGCCGGAAGCGGTCCGGATACGGAAGCCGGCCGTCCGGCACCGATCCCCGCGATGAAAGCGAGGGTCGCCAGGGACAACACGCTTTTCCTGGAGAGGATCCTTGGGGATGTCATGATACCTCCATCGAGAAGATCCCGCGGTGACACGTTGAGACTATAGGCGATAACATCCGATCGCGCAATATCGCGAACGATCTTGACGGCAGATCCGGCGGGCTCTTCGGGCTTGCCCGCTTGCTCATTGACAGGCCCGCGATGCAGGCGATATATTGCCGATACCATGGGAGGGAGGATCTATCAATGAGACGAACGATGCGATTCTGTCTTGGGGCCGCCTTAGGGGCGGCCCTGATCCTGACATGGGGATGCAAGCTTGACCCCTCGAGTTCCGATATCCCCGCCCTTTCTGAGAAGCTTTTCGCCAACCCCCCGCTCGAGTCAAGGCCGGGAGCGCTTTGGGCCTGGTTGAACGGCTATGTCGATAAGGACCAGATCACCAAAGAGCTCCAGGAAATGAAAGCCAAGGGCATGCGGGGCGCCATCATCTGGGACGTGGGCAGCCTCGTGGATCCGGAAAAGATCATTCCGGCCGGGCCGGCTTTTCTGGGGAAGGAATCCCTTGAAGCGATCCATTGGGCCATGGATGTCGCCTCGGACCTCGGGCTCGAACTGGGATTGTTTGCGTCAAGCAGCTGGAACGCGGGGGGCGCCTGGATCGGGCCCGAGGATGCCAGCAAAGCTTTGGTGTGGTCGGAAACCCCCGTCGACGGCCCCCGATCCTTCAACGATGTTCTGCCCCTTCCCGAGAAAACGGGGAAGCCCTATGGGGATGTCGCGGTGCTGGCCGTTCCCACCCAAGCGGGGAGGCCATCCGCGGACGCATCGGAGGTGATCGATCTCGGCAGGTTCATGGACGGGACGGGCCGTTTGAACTGGGAGGTGCCGAAAGGAAGCTGGAAGATCCTGCGATTTATCGGCCACGCGACAGGGCAGCGCCTGGAATGCCCGAGCCCCAATTCCGACGGGCTCGTGATCGATCACTTGAGCCGGCAGGCGGTCGATGACCACCTCGGGTTCATGCTGAACGCGTTGAAGGGGGGCCGAAGGGATCTGGGCCCGCTGAAATATTTCTTATTTGACAGTTATGAAGTCTGGGAAGGGACCGACTGGACGGGAGATTGGCTCAAGGCGTTTTTCGACCGGTTCGGATATGACCCCCTTCCTTACTTTCCCGCGTTTGCCGGCCAGACGGTAGGGACCAGGGAAAAAACCGAAAGGGCCTTGCACGATCTTACTAAGAACTCGAGCGACCTCATCATCGAGAACCATTTCCGGAGGGCGAACGAGATCTTGAATCGAAACGGGATCAAGCTGATCGCGGAAGCCGGCCACGGCGGCGCGGCCAGGGTGGACGTGCTGAAGGCCATGGGGGCGGTGGACATCCCCATGGGGGAATTCTGGAACCATGAAAGATTCTGGGTGACCAAGGAGGCCGCCAGCGCCGCCCACATCTATGGAAAAAAACTCGTTCCCGCCGAATCCTTGACGGGATGGCAGCACTGGAAGGACGGCCCCCTGGGATACAAGCGGCTGATCGATATCGCGTTCTGCGCCGGCCTGAATCAGGTGACCTTTCACACGTTCGCCCATAATCCGCCCGAAGCGGGACGGCCGGGTTTCGCCTACCATGCCGGCGAGCACTTCAACGTCAACTCCACCTGGTGGAACTTCTCCAAACCCATGCTGGATTATCTTTCGCGATGCTGCACCATGCTGCAGCAGGGGCAATTCGTCGCGGACGTCTGCCTGTATTATGGAGACCAGGCCCCCAACCTGGTCCCTTCGAAGCGCATCGATCCTTCCATCCGGCCCGTATTCGATGAGGCCACGCAATGCTTGCATTGCGGAAAACCCAGGCCGATCCGGGTGGAGTCGCTCGGGCTCGGATATGACTACGATTATGTCGACGAAGAGGTCCTCGTGAACCGGATGCGCGTGGAGAACGGACGGATCGTCCTTCCCGACGGGTTGAGCTACCGCCTCCTGGTCCTGCCCGATCGAACGGACATCTCTCCCGCCGTCCTCGGCAAGATCGAGGAGCTCGTGAAGGCCGGGGCTGTCGTCGTCGGGCGAAAACCTGAGCGATCGAACAGCCTCAAGGATTATCCCCGTTGCGACGAGGTCGTCAAAGATATCGCCGCAAGGGTCTGGGGTCCGGCCGAAGGGGAGAAGACAAAGACCCACGCCTACGGCAAAGGCAGGGTGATCTGGGATAGATCCTTGAGGGAGGTTCTGGCGGACATGGGGGTCGGCCCGGATTTCACTGTCGAAAATATCCAAGATCAGGACCAGCACATCGATTACATCCACCGCAGAACGGGAAAAGAGGACTATTACTTCATCTCCAACAGCTCATTGCAAGCGGAGGAGGTCTCCTGCAAATTCCGCGTGGAGGGGGATCGCACGCCTTTCCTCTGGGATCCGGCGGACGGATCCATTTCCCGTTGCTACGAATATGAACCCGCGGCGGGAGGGATCAGACTGACGTTGACCATGGCGCCGGTGTCCTCCGTTTTCGTCGTGTTCAAGAAAGAAAACACGCCGGGGGGGGCCCTTACGATCAAGCGGGTCGCGATAAAAGACGCGCGGGGAGATCCCGGTTCCTTCGATCGGAAAAATGTCGAGATCCTGTCCCGTGAAGGCCGACGCGTGACCGCGAGGATAGGAGCCGCGGGAACGTATCAATTTGAAAATGCCCAGGGTTTAAAGTGCAGCGTGAATGCGGATAGCATTCCCCCCGACATCCTCCTCCCGCATCCCTGGAAGCTGGCGTTTCCCAAGGGCATGGGTGCTCCGGGATCCCTTCTCCTCGAGGGGCTCATCAGCTGGACGGATTCCCCCGACCCCGGAGTCAAATATTTTTCCGGGACGGCTTCGTATTCGAACTCTTTCGTCATTCCCGAAGAACATCCGCAAAAGGCGTATTCCTTCGTCCTCGACCTGGGGAAATTGAAGGAGGTCGCGGAAGTGTTCATCAATGGAAAGAGCGCGGGGATCCTATGGAAGGAACCGTTCCGGGTGGATATCACCCGTTTCGTCAAGCCGGGAGACAACGCCTTGGACGTGGCCGTGACGAATCTCTGGAATAACCGCATCGTCGGGGACCTCCAGCCAGGCAACGGAACGGCCTATGCCAGGACGAACATGAAAAAGAGGTTTTCCGCCCAGACGCCCTTGATCTCGTCGGGCTTGCTGGGTCCCGTGAAAATATCCTATGCCCTGAACGTCCGATCGGTCTTGAAATAGCGGCGGCCCGCCGGATGAGGATGGTCTTCAGGTATCGGCTTTCTTGATGGGCTCACTCGGCTTGACGCCGCCCGGGCGGACCCTTTGCGCGAGCGTGAGGGGATAAGACTTTCCGGCCGCGGTGTTGAATTCCCAGGTATCGTCACCGTAAACGACCCGGCACGGAAGGCCGGACTTGGAATGGATCACGGCCTTGGTCAAGCGGCCGTCGTCCCAGCTCATCTCCACTTCGAATCCGCCCCGTGCGCAAAGGCCGGATACCTGCCCGCTCGGCCACGCCTTGGGAAGCGCGGGCAGCAGATGGATCCGGCCCGCGTGGCTTTGCAGCAGCATCTCGCAGACACCGGCCGTCGCGCCGAAATTGCCGTCGATCTGGAACGGCGGATGGGAATCGAACAGGTTCGGATAGACGCCGGCGCCGCTCTCGCCGTAAATGGTTTTCGTCCCGCGGACCACGTTGAGCAGGCTCCGCAGCATGGTGTAGGCGTGATCGCCGTCCCACAGCCTGGCCCAGAAATTGATCTTCCAGGCGCGACTCCAGCCGGTGCTCTTGTCGCCGCGTGCTTGCAAGGAAATACGGGCGGCCTCGGCCAGCCCGGGTGTTGCCGCCCGGGTGATCTGGCGGCCGGGATACAGGGCGAACAGATGGGAGACGTGACGATGATCATCCTTGGGATCGTCCTTGTCGGCTTCCCACTCCTGCAATTGTCCCCAACGTCCGATCTTCGGCTTGAGCAGCTTGTCCCGCAGGCCGGCGATGTGATCGCGAAATTCTTTGTCATCGCCCAGCACGTCGGCGGCCTCGATCGTATTGGTGAACAGGTCGTAAATGATCTCCTGATCGTAAGTCACGCCTTCTTCGGCGGGGCCGTGCTCGGGTGACCAGCCATCGGGTGTGACGAGCGTGCCGTCCGGCCGCCGTTTCAGGTGGTCGTCCCAGAACTGGCAGACTTCTTTGAGCACGGGATAGGCGGTCTGGCGGAGATAGGCCTGGTCGCGGCCGAAGGCGAAATGCTCCCACAGATGCTGCGCGTACCACGCGCTGCCGGGCGGGTTCCATTTCCAAAACGAAACGCCGCAGGCGTTGTTCATCGTCTGGACGGTCCAGCCCCTGACCTTGCCGTATTTTCTCCGCGTGTTCTTGGCGCTGACCTCGCGGATACTCGTGACGTAGTCGATGAACGGCTTATGGCATACCGCGAGATTGGCCGGCTCGGCCGGCCAGTAGTTCATCTCGAGGTTGATGTTCGAGTGGTAATCGCAGGCCCAGGCGGGCTCGTTGCTGTCGTTCCAGACCCCTTGAAGATTGGCGGGCAGAGATCGCGGGCGCGAACAACTGATCAGAAGATAGCGGCCAAACTGGCAAAACAAGGCTTCGAGATCGGGATCGGCCGTGGTGTTCTTGACATAGGCCTCCAGCCGCGCCAGCGTGGTCTTGGCCAGCAGGTCCGGCGCGGTGGTTCCCACATCGAGAGAAAACCGGCGGAAGAGGGATCGATGATCTTTCACATGCCGCGCCAGCAGATCCGCCGCGCTCTGCCTGGCGGCGGAATCCACCCGCTTCGTGACGGCGGCGTGGGGGTGCGCGCCCAGCCACTGCTTGGCGTGATCCTGGAGGAAGTTCGTGCCCGCCCCGAGGATCAGGGTCACGCTGTCGCATCGGTCGAAGGCCAGACTGGCGGCGGGCACGGCAATGCCCCATGGGTTTTTAGCGCAGGCGTCGTCATTCTTAACCGCGACGGCGCCGTTGTTATTCAGCACGAGCAGTTGGGCTTCATATTCAAAGCCGTTCGCCAGTTTGCCCACCGAGCTGAGCTTCTTGCCGTCGGCGGCGATCCGGGCCTGGTGCATATCCGCAAGCTGAACGCGGCCGGTGCAGGAGGCGGGCTTGTCCGCCGTTAGGTGGATCACAATGACCCCGTCGGGATGGCTGGCGAATGCGGTCCGTTGAAAGCGCACGCCGCCGTATTCGTAGGTCACCTGATGAACGGCGCGATCAATGTCCAGCTCCTGCCGGTAATCGGTCACCTTGGCGAAGTCATGGCCGAGATGGATGAGAATGTCGCCAAACGCCTGATAGGCCCCCAGGTCCTGGCCCTCGTCATCGAGGCCCTCGACGGCCATGCGGGTTCCGGACCAGAGACTGATCTCATTGAACTGGACCCGCTCGATTTCGGTGCCGCCGAAGAGCATCGCGCCCATGGGTCCATTGCCGATCGGCAGGGCTTCCGTCATCCACGTTTTCGCCGGCCGGTCATACCACAGGCACAATTTCCCCGGGGCGTCCGCCCGGGCGGGATTTCCCCGCGCCAAGGCGCCCATGGCCGCAAGTGGTTTAACGCTGAGAGCCGCCGTCGCCAGGGAAGCGCTGAGCATGAAGCGACGCCGCGAAATGGCATGCTCGGGTGTGGCCGATTTGTTTCTCATGATCGCTCCTGACTGTCGGTTCGTTCGCGGTTGGATCGGTCGTCTAGCCCTGGGGATCAGCCGGGCCACGTTCTGACCTGACCCCATTCAATGTACTACCTCTGAAGTTGGATTTTCAAGCCAAGACATAGAGGCCTTCGGTAAGGTTTCGGATAGCGCGTTTCGCGGTGTTGAAAAGAAACCAGCATGGTGCTACCATGAAAAAAATTCTGCAGTCGAACATGAAATATAAGAGTATGTTTGCCGTCCTACTTTTATTCCTGGCATGCGCCCCGAAGGATCCCGGCGACAGATATGGTGGTGACGACGCCAAAACAGCGACTCTTCCGGAATGGTTCAGTGACGGGAAGTTCGGAATGTTCATCCACTGGGGGCCCTATTCTGTGCTGGGCGGGGAATGGAAGGGAAAGCGGATCGAGCAGGGCGATATAGCCGAATGGATCATGGAGAGGTTCCATATCCCGGTTGAAGAGTACCGCAAGGTTGCCGCCACTTTTAACCCGGTGCAGTTTAATGCCCAGGAATGGGTCGCCCTGGCCAAGAATGCGGGCATGAAGTATATCGTCATAACATCCAAGCACCACGACGGATTTGCGATGTTCGATTCAAGGGTCAGCGATTACAATATCGTCGATTACACTCCTTTCAAGAGAGACCCCCTGAAAGAACTATCCGAAGCCTGTGCCGAGGCCGGGATCAAATTCTGCGTGTACTATTCGCACCGCGAGGACTGGGAAAACCCCTATGCCTATGGAAATACCTGGGATTTCTATTCTTCCCAGACCAGCCTGGATACCATGGACCATCCTGAATTGTTCCGGAAATATCTCGATGAAAAAGCGATCCCGCAACTGAAAGAACTGCTGACCCGTTACGGCCCGCTCGGCATCGTTTGGTTCGACAGGGGCATGTACACCCAGGAACAGGGCAAGGAATTCGCGGATCTGGTGCATGCCCTGCAACCGGGATGTCTGGTGAACGGCCGGGTGGGTCACTACGACCAGGAGTTGTTAGGCGATTACCAAAGCCTTACTGATAACGGGATGCCTGTGGGAGGAATTGAAGAGGCCTGGGAAACCCCTCAGACCCTCAATGATACCTGGGGATATAGCAAGTTCGACCAGAACTGGAAGTCCCCTGAGGAGATCATCAAAAGGATGGTCGCCATTGTAAGCAAGGGAGGAAATTACCTGCTGAATGTCGGGCCTACGGGGGAAGGGGTCATTCCCGGTCCTTCGGTCAAGATCCTCAAGAGCGTCGGCGAGTGGATGGACAAGAACAGTGAAAGCATTTACGGAACCTCTCCCTCTCCCTTTCCCGCTGAGCTGCCGTGGGGTTTCTGTACGAGGAAGGGGGATCGGCTCTATCTCCATGTTTTCGACTGGCCGGGGGATGGAATACTGAAGCTGAAAGGCCTGAATAACCGCATCCGGAATGCCTTCCTCCTATCTGATGAGGGAAGAAAGCTCAAGGTCAACCGGGATAAAAACGGTCAATGGATGGTCTTCCTGCCCGGATCCCGTCCCGATCCGGTTGATTCCGTGGTCGTACTGCGGATAGCGGGTGCTCCCGATATCGATCCTCTTGTGATCCAGCAGGTCGGAGCCGAGCCGATCGTCCTTGATCACCTGACGGCTTCCACTTCAGGAAAAGCGGTCAAACGATTCAACCGGAAAGGGGAAACGGGTCAGTTCCATATATCAAAAATGGAAGGGCCGGACGATGTCATCGAATGGCGCGTGAATATTTCCGATCCCGGCGCCTATGAAGTTTCCATAACCTATGCCGCCATCCCCGGCTGGGAAAATGGCCCCTACAAGGTGAGCGCCGGCGAAGAACAGATCACGGGCGTTGTCAGATCGACCCTTGGCTGGTATGAATATAAGACGGAAAAGATCGGGCAGATGCGGATATCCAAAAAAAGGGAGACCCTGTTCCGACTCTATCCGGAGCGTCAACTCGATCATTACCTGATGTATTTCAGGTCATTGCAATTGCTTCGGATAGACTGAGAGGTCAGGACGACGATGTGACCCCGCTTCCCGATCCCGGCGGGGCCGGCCGGCCATCCTGCTAAGAAGAGAGGCAATGTGAAAAAGCTCATCATCGCGGCCTGTCTATTGACGGGGGCTTGCTGGCATCTTTTTTCCCAGCCACGGTCCGCCGCCGCCAAGAACGGTCCGGAGCCGGCCCGGGAGCGGCGTTTAGCCTGGTGGCGCGAGGCCCGCTTCGGGATGATGATCTCGTGGGGATTGTATGCCGTCCCCGCGGGTGTCTGGAAGAACAGGACGCATCCGGACAACTATGCCGAATGGATCATGTTCGATGAAAAGATCCCGTTGAAGGAGTACGAGCGCCTGGCCGGGGAGTTCGATCCGGTCAAGTTCGACGCCCGGGCCTGGGCCGCCTTGGCCAAAAAAGCGGGCATGAGATACGTCATCCCCCTGGCCAAACACCACGACGGCTTCAGCATGTACAAGTCGGCCTTGACGGATTTCGATATCTTCGACGCCACGCCCTTCAAAAGGGATTTCATCGGGGAGCTGGCGGAGGCCTGCAGGGACGCCGGCCTCAAATACGGCTGTTATTATTCCGTGGACCGGGATTGGCGCCGGCCAACGGGTCCCGGGAACAGGTTCAAACAGACCAACACCTGGGACTTCCCGAACTCGACGCGGGAGGATTTCGACCGCTATTTCCGGGACTTCGCCAAACCCCAGGTCGAGGAGCTGCTCAGACAATACCGGCCCGACATTCTCTGGTTCGACGGCATCGGCATGAAAAGCGACAGCCAGCTCGAAGAACTCGTCCGGACGATCCGGGCGCTCGGGCCGGACTGCATCATCAACAGCCGGATCAAGACGTTCATCAACCCCCTCCCGGATCCCTATCGCTACTGTGATTACATCTCCCTGGGGGACAACGAGATCGCCGACAGGGCGCCGGGGTTCGATTGGGAGAATCCCGGGACGCTGAACTCGACATACGGGTATAGCCGGAACGACAACAACTGGATAGACGCGCGGGAGATCGTCTTCCGGCTCGTCGATATCGTCAGCAAGGGCGGCAATTATCTGCTCAACGTCGGTCCCACGGCCGAAGGCCTCATCCCCCAGCCGAGCATCGACAGGCTCCTGGAGGTCGGAACTTGGATGGAGACGAACGGGGAGGCCATCTATGGGACTTCGCCGTGGAAGGCCTATGGCGAAGGACCGCTTTTTGATAAAGAGACGGCCGATGCCCAAGGAAAGGGAGCGAAAGCGGACGGCGGAAGCTCGAAGGCGGTTGAAGGGCGAACCTCCCTTGATATCCGGTTCACGGCGAAAAAGAAAACGGTCTACGCCATCTGCCTGAACTGGCCCGAACGGGATGTCCTGGTGAAAGCCCTCGGCCGAAAAGAGATGGGCAGTGGGGAGATCGCGGCCGTGAGCATGCTCGGCTCGAAGGAAAAGATCCAATGGCGTCAGACCGGTGAAGGGCTGTCGCTGACCGTCCCGAGAGACAAGCCCTGCCGATACGCGTTCGTCTATAGGGTCGATCTCAGATAAATAGGATTCATCGCTGACATGGGGGGATCATCGAATATCGGTTCTCGGTGTTCGAGAAATTTTAAAACCTGTTCAAACTCAACGGACCTAGATCGAACGCCGTCGTCTGCCCGTTGACCAACTCCGCCGCCACCTGACCTGTGCCGGGTCCAAGCGAGAGCCCCAGCATGGCATGACCCGTAGCCAGGATCAAATTGTCGTGGCGCGGAGAACGTCCGATGATAGGCATGCCATCCGGCGTGGTGGGACGCAGCCCCGCCCAGGTTTCCTTCACGTCCAGTTTTTCATCCAAACGCAAATATTCACGCGCCGCGTTTTCAATGCGCCGGATCCAAACGGGGTTCGGCGTCAGGCCGTGGTTCCCCACTTCAAGCCTCCCCGTAAAACGCAACAAGCCGCCCATCGGCGAAACCGCAACGCGGCGCTCGCCCAGGATCAACGCATGGCTCGGCATCTGTTCCGTCGCGGACATGGTCATGCTGAATCCACGCGCAGGTTGGATGGGAATATGCAATTTCAGATCACGCGCGACGGACGGGGTGAACGCGCCCGCCGCCAGGATGACGTGCTCCGCTTCAAACTCGGCCGAGGCTGTTTTCACGACCCGGACCTTGCCCCCCGCCGATCGGAATCCCGTGACCGGCGTGTTCTCGAACATCTCCGCCCCCAGCGCGCGGACGCGGTCGCTCAACAGCTTGAGGAACACGGCCGGGTTAAGATGCGAGTCGCCCGTGAAATGTACGCCACCGATGACATCGTCCAACGCGGCGGGTTCGATCTCATGGATCCTGGATCTGTCGTACACGCTGACGGGGATCCCATGCTTTTGCATGAATTCGCCTTCGTGCTTTCCGGCCTTGAAGGCTTCCTCGGTCTTGTATAAAAAGAGCAAACCTTTTTCCTGATACGAGCAATCAAAATTTTCTTCGGCGATGAGTTGCGCGAAATTCTTTGCGCTCAGTTGACCGAGGTCGTTCAACGGTTTGAGGCCACGCTGCACATTGGCTTCACTGCAGGCCAGTACGAATTTCAACAACCACGCGAGGTAGGCCGGGTTCAGGCTGACCTTCATCCCGAACGGAGTGTGCGCGGGGTCGAGCATCCACTTGAGGGCGGAGGTCACCACCCCTGGCGCCGCCAGCGGAATGATGTGGCTGGGTACGATATGCCCCGCGTTGCCCGCGCCGCTGCCTTTGCCGATCTCTTGAGCATCGAGCAAAGTGACTTGCCTTCCGGATCTCAAAAGGTAATAGGCGCAGCTTAAGCCTACGGGTCCCCCGCCGATGACGAGAACATCCGATTTGGTCGTCATGATCGCTCCGTAATAAATAGTGACAGTCACCTTGAAGTGACTGTTATTTTAAGGATATCCCTTTACCGAACGGGTCGCGTTCATCCACCAGGATAACACCTTCCGCCGTTACCCAGGCTTCGCCGGTGATAGTGGGAATGATCTTATCGCCGTCCACTTGCACGCTGCCTTCAAAGATGCTGCCGACGACGCTTTGCTGTCTCCACGTCTGCCCCGCTTGCAGTTTTCCATCGCCGTACAAACACGCGAGTTTAGCGCTGGTGCCCGTGCCGCAAGGCGAGCGGTCATAGGCTTTGCCCGGGCAGAGGATGAAACTTTTGCTGTCGGCTTCGGGGGTGGAGGCGAACAACTCGACGTGGTCGATCTCGGCGCCGCCCGCGCCGGTGATGCCGTTCGCGATCAATCGCTCGCGGACACGCCACGAGAAATCGGTCAGCGCTTCCAGGTTTTGCATGTTCACGTCCAAGCCGTGGTCGTGGCATAGAAAAAACCAGTTGCCGCCCCACGCCACATCGCCGTGTACGGTTTTTCCATCCACGGTGACGGGGACATGAGCCAGATGACGATAGGCAGGGATGTTCTTTACGGAGACGCGATTAGGATAATCCCTATCGTTCCCTCCTCGCGGCGATAGGGGATGCAGAGTCGCTTCGACAACCCCGACAGGCGTCTCCACTCGGACCGTGCCTTCGGTGACTCGGCCACGATAGGCGAGGGACGCGATGAGACCGATGGTGCCGTGTCCGCACATGCCAAGGTAGCCGACGTTGTTGAAGTAGATGACTCCGAGCTGGCAGGTCGGGTCCGCGGGTTCGACGAGCAATGCGCCGACGAGGACATCCGATCCGCGGGGTTCGTTGAGGACGGTGGTGCGGAAGTCGTCGTGGTCTTTGATCAGCCTGGATAATTTGTCGGCGACCGAACCGGTTCCGAGGTCGAAGGGAGGCGTTTCTATCAGCCGGGTAGGTTCGCCGCCGGTGTGTGAGTCCAGAAAAGGGATACGGATCATTGTTTTCACCATGATGATTTTATCT
>JBFYOD010000085.1:0-2762 GCA_041303965.1 Candidatus Aminicenantota bacterium | reverse complement strand
CGCCCTCCGGGCCGTCGCCAACGCCAGGCCCCAGCGGCGCCGCGCAGTTGCCACAGAAGTTCGTCGCGTCGGGGTTGTCAAACTGGCATTTCGGGCATTTCACGACCACCTCGCCCTTTATTTCTTGCCCGGCGGAAGTTTCATCCGGCGCACGAGGTCCTGGAAGCGCGGGTCGTCGCGCACCAGGTCGAAGACGGGGGTCCGCATGTAGGGCAGGTTGTTGTTGTGCTCCAGGTACGCCTTTTCGAGCCATTCAATGACGCGGCCCTTTTCCCCTGCCCGGGCGTAGTAGATGGCCAACGTATAGCCCGTCACGCTCCCCGGCCTCCCGTAGCGCGCCGCCAGAACGTCGGCGAGTCTCTTTTCCGCCTCGGTGAAGCCCGCTTCCGTAAAGCCGTGTTCCAGCGCGTTGGCCAGATCTGGATCCTTTCCCCATCTTTCTCTTTCCATGGTTAGGAACTCGTCATGCATCTCTTTCATAAAGAGCGAATCCATCAGGGCCGATCGAGCGATCTCGTTTTTGGGTTGAACGCTCAGCACCTTTCGGGTCATGGCGATAGCCTCGTCGAACCGGCGGGCATGATACAGGACTTGGGCGCGGAAGCTCTGGGTCCTGATGTTATACGGGTCGAGCTCCAGGGCCCTCTCGCTCTTGGCGAGGGCTTCGTTCAGCCGGCCCATGACCAAGAGGAAATGCGAGTATCCGGGCAGGCCCATGGCATTGTCCGGGTCGATCTCGAACAGGCGGTTCCAGGCCCGCTCCGCGGCTGGCCAATCCCAGTCCAGCCAGGTCAGGATGCCGGCCAGGGCGCGACGCGCCTCGATCTCTCCATCGTCGAGCGCCAGGGCCTTGAGGGCGGCGGATTTCGCTTTTATGAGCCCTTCCTCGCGAGGCGCCATGTTCAGCTGGAGGCGGCTATTCCAGAGGCTGGCGAGATTGGCCCAGGGCGCTGAGAAATCCGGGTCCTTCTCGATGGCCAGGTTGAAATAGCGCTCCGCTTCATCAAAACCCGCCTTGGTCATCGCGTCTCGAGCCTTGGCGCCCTTGAGGTAGGCCTCGTAGGCTTCGGGATCGACGGTCCGGGCCTTAGCCAGCCGGGCCTCGGCGGCCGGCAGGAGCTTGATCGCCAGGGCCCCGGCCACCTTTCTGGCGACCTCGCTCTGCAGGGCCAGGATACCGGACAGGTCGCGCTCGTAGGTCTCGGTCCAAAGCGTGGTCTGGTCTCGTACATCGATGAGCTCGACCGAGATCCGGACCCGGACGGTCTCCCGCCGGCAGCTTCCTCCAAGGATGTAGCCCACTCCGAGCTCGCGCCCGATCTGCTCGAGAGGCGTTTCGCTTTTCTTGTAGCGCATCACCGAAGCGCGGCCGATGACGCTCATCCTGGCCGGCTGGAGCCGGCCGAGCTCGGAGATCATGTCCTGGGTCAATCCGTCGCTCAGGTATTCCTGCTCGGGATCGCCGGTCAGGTTCTCGAACGGGAGGACGGCCAGCTTGAAGGGCTTGGCCGCCGCGCCGGCGCCGCTGGTCAGACGGGTCCTGAGGCCACCGACGTTCAGCCCGAATAAAAGGGCTATCACGACGATGACGGCCCCCGCGGGCATGAGCCAGCGGCGACGCGCCAGCCGGTAACGCCAGGCCGCCCACGTCGACGCCGTCCCTGCCCGGATCGCCTCGAGCGCGTCCCGGAGTTCCTGAGCTTTCTGATAGCGCTTCGCGTGATCCTTCTCAAGGCAGCGTCCGATCACCGCGCCCAGTTCCGCAGGCACCTCGGGCGGGAGCGGCAGGGGAGGCCTGTTCAGGATAGCCGAGCTCATTTCGAATCCGCTCTGACCCTGGAACGGCCGGACGCCCGAGGCCATCTCGTAGAGCGTGACGCCGAGCGACCAGATGTCGCTGCGGGCATCGGCAGGCAGGCCGCGGAGCTGCTCGGGCGACATGTAGGCCAGCGTCCCGACGGTGGTTCCTTCGGAAGTGAGAAGGGTCATTGTCGGGCCGCCGAGATCCTCTTTCTCAGGCGAGACCATCTGCTTGGCCAGCCCGAAGTCCATGACCTTGGCGTGGCCCGTCCGGGTCAGCATGATGTTCTCGGGCTTGATGTCCCGATGGACGATCCCCTTCCCGTGGGCCGTCTCTAGCGCCTCAGCGACTTCGATGCCGATCAGAAGCGTTTCCACGAGAGAGACGGGCCCCTTCCCGATCTTCGCCCTCAGTGTCTGGCCGTCGACGTACTCCATGACGATGAAGTCGCGGCCCTCGGACTCGGCGACCTCGTTGATATGGCAGATGTAGGGGTGGTCGAGCGCCGCCGCCGACCTGGCCTCGCGGATGAAGCGCCTGCGCGCCTCGGCGTCCTGCTGCATCTCGGGCGGGAGAAACTTTAGGGCGACCCGGCGGTGGAGCGATGTGTCCTCGGCCAGGAACACCTCGCCCATGCCGCCCCGACCGATCTTTTCGAGGACGCGGTAACGGCCAAGGTTCTTCCCGATCATATCCCTTTTCCCGTCTGAGGGGATATTAGACCGCAAAGCGTCGGCAGTCAATGGTCAGGTCTTAGAGGTTCAAGTCCTCTATCGCCCACCACGATTTTCCTACGCTCGCCTTGTGCGGGTTCCCCAGCTCCTATTTCTTCACATCCAACGGGAGGCCGATGCGGCGAAGCAAGGCCTGGAAGCGCGGGTCACTGCGCAGCGGGTCCCACCGAGGGAGGCCGAGGTAGGCTAAGCTGGAGTCATGAACTTCGTAGGCCTTATAGAGCCAG
>JBFYOD010000084.1:0-54407 GCA_041303965.1 Candidatus Aminicenantota bacterium | reverse complement strand
GCTTCCTGCCGGTGCTCATCCTCCGTTTTTTGACAGGCATATTCCTGGCGGGAGTCTACCCGGTCGGGATGAAGATCATGGCCACATGGACACGAGAAGACCGCGGCTTTGGCGTCGGGCTTCTCGTCGGCGCTTTGACCCTGGGCTCGGCGGCCCCTCACCTGCTCAACGTGCTCGGCGGGATCGGCGACTGGAAACCGGTCCTTCTCTTGAGCGGGACGCTGGCCATTAGCGGGGGTCTTCTGGCCGCCACCCTTATCCGCGAAGGCCCTTACAGGACGACCGCGCCTCAGTTCGACTGGAAGTACGCCGCGGGGATCTGGCGGAACAAGGAGATAGCCCTGGCCAACCTGGGCTATTTCGGTCACATGTGGGAGCTCTACGCGGCCTGGACATGGGTCCCGGTTTTTCTGTTCGCGAGCTTCCGCAGCTCAGGGGTCGACGAGAGATGGGCCGGGCTGGCCAGTTTCGCCTTTATCGCGGCGGGTAGCGCAGGGAGCTTCGTCGCCGGGAAACTGGCCGATCGCCTCGGAAGGGCCGTGGTGACTTCGGCAGCGATGGCCCTCAGCGGTCTGTGCTGTCTTCTTGCCGGATTTTTCTTCGGCGGGAACCCCGGGCTCCTCTCCGCCGTCTGTCTCGTCTGGGGCTTCGCCGTGGTGGCCGATTCCGCGCAATTTTCCGCCGGCGTGAGCGAGCTCTGCCCGGCCGAAAGAACGGGAACCGTCCTCACGCTTCAGACGAGTCTCGGTTTTCTGCTGACGCTCGTGACCATCCGCCTCGTCCCGACGTTCGAGCGCCTCGTCACTTGGCGTTGGGCCTTTGCTTTCCTCGCTCTCGGCCCGGCCGTTGGCATCTGGGCCATGCTCCGGCTCCGGCGTCTTCCGGCCGCGTCGAAGATGGCCTCCGGCCGCCGCTGATTCCGTCCGGGCTTATTTCCGGTGCACCAGTGTCGCCGAGGCCTGGGCCGTCGGCATGACGACGACCTCGCTGACGTTGACGTGGAGCGGCCTCGTCGCGCACCAGACCGCGGCGTCGGCGACGTCGTCCGGCGCAAGTGGTGTCAAGCCTTGGTAGACCTTGCCAGCCCTTTCCGCGTCGCCGTGGAAGCGGACGAGGCTGAACTCGGTCTCGACCATGCCCGGGGCGACCTCGCTCACCCGGATAGGGGTCCCGCTGAGATCGAGGCGGAGCCCTTTGGATAGCGCCCGGACGGCGAACTTCGTCGCGCAATAGACGTTCCCTCCCGGATAGACCTCGTGACCGGCGATCGAGCCGATATTGATGATGTGGCCCCTGGCCCGATCGATCATCCCGGGGACGACCGCCCGGCTGACATAAAGGAGTCCCTTGATGTTCGTGTCGATCATCTCCTCCCAGTCATCGAGCAGACCCTGCGGGAGCTTGTCCAGGCCGCGGCTGAGCCCGGCGTTATTGACCAGGACCTCGATCGCGCGCCATTCCGGGGGAAGGCCAGCCATGGCCTTGTCGACGGCCGGTTGGTCCCGGACGTCGAGCCGGAAATAGTGGGCGGCGACGCCGTACTCGAACTCGAGGGTCTGGGCCAGCTTTTCGAGCCTTTCGGCGCGGCGGGCGCACATCAATATATTCGCGCCCTGGGCGGCGAAAGCCTGGGCCGTGCTCACCCCTATGCCCGAGCTGGCACCGGTGACAAAAACGATCTTGCCTTTCAAAGACAACATGACTTTTCTCCTGTGTCGGGCTTCCCCCGTCCACGCGGCCGGGATATTCAAGCATATGAACGGGCCGCCCCGAAGTCAACCCCTGGACTCCCCGGCATGGGTGCCGGGGTTCTTTTGCCGGATGCCCGAGCTTGTGGTATACATCCGGGCATGCCTGAGATATCTCCGCGCACGACCGCCAGGACGACTTTGAAAAAGTGGCTGGTCGCCGCCCGGCCTTGGGCCCTGCCGGCTTCGACCATGCCCGTCGTCTTCGGGACGGCCCTGGCCGTCGTCATCGGGGGCGCCCGTTTCTCGCCGCTCCGATTCCTCTGGGCCATCGTCACGATGATGGCCCTCCACAGCGCGGCCAACATGCTCAGCGACGTCTTCGATTTCCGGCACGGCCTCGACCGCGATGTGACGCCGGTGAGCGGGGCGATCGTCCGCGGCTGGCTCACGGACCGGCAGGTCCTCCGCGGCTCCCTCGTCCTCTTCGCCCTCGGCACGTGTTCGGGCCTCCTCGTCGCCCGCGCGACTGGAAGATCCCTGTTCATCATCGGGGGGCTCGGCGTGGCCGTGGGCGCCCTCTACACGCTCCTCAAGGCCCGCGCCCTCGGGGACTTGGCCGTCTTTTCGAATTTCGGCCTGCTCGGAGCGGCCGGCGCCTGGGTCGTCCAGACGAGATCCTTCTCCTGGCTACCCGTCCTCTGGACAGTACCCATGGCCCTGCTCGTCATCGCCATCCTTCATGCCAACAACTGGCGGGACATCCTCACGGACGGCGAACAGCGCGTGACCACCGTCGCCGGAGTTCTCGGCGACAGGGGATCGCAGGCCTACTACGGATGTCTCATCTTCGCGCCGTTCGTCATCGACCTCGCTTTCATCTTTGTCCCGCGCCTGGCCGGCGGCCCGCTGCGCCCCATGCCCCTGGCGTTCCTCGTCGTCCTCCTGGCCCTGCCGAGCGCCCTCCTGCTCTGGGGCCGGGCCGCGCGCCGGGCCAGGCCGCGTTCGCCTCTCGATTTCATCGTGCTCGACGGGGCGACCGCCAAGCACAACCTCGTCTTCGGACTGCTCAGCACGGCCGCGGTCGTCCTGGAAGGGATCGTCCGGTGGGGATGAGCGGCGGGCGGCCCGGGCCCAAACCAGGGCTGGTCGCGGCGTCCGGCGCGCTGGCGGCCGTTCTCTTCATCGCCCTCTTCCGTTTCCGGCGCCTGGGCCCGCTCGATTTCTGGGCCTGGCTGGCCATGAACATCATCCTCGTCGCCGCCCTGGGTTTCGCCGTCGATAGGGGCTATGGGCCAAGGATCAAAGAAGACCTCCGATCCGATCTTCTACGCAAGATCGGTATCGGTATCGTCTCCGCGGGCGCCCTCTACGCCGTTTTCGCCGTCGGCCGCGCGGCCGCTGTCGGTCTTTTCCCTTTCGCCATGGAAGGGATCGAGCGGGTCTACGCTTTAAGATCCGGAGTACCCCTCTTCCGCGTCGCCCTCCTCATCTGCCTCATCGTCGGGCCCGGAGAGGAGATCTTCTGGCGGGGCTTCTTCCAGGAGAACGCCGGGGTGAGGCCCGGACGGGCCGCGGGGTTCATCCTGACCTCCCTCCTTTACGCCTCGGTCCATCTGGCCAGCGGGAACATCATGCTCATCCTGGCCGCGGCGGTCTGCGGCGTCTTCTGGGGTTGGCTTTATCTGCGATTCCGGTCCCCCCTCCTCAACGCCGTCAGCCACACGGTCTGGGACCTTCTCGTTTTCGTCATCCTACCTTTTTGACCTCCCCGTGCCCCCTCGACATCTCTGGCCGGGCGACAGGCCTTCTTCGGGACGGAGCCCGGGCCGAGATGGGAGCAGGCCTAGCCCCCGTAGCGGAGGGGCGGCAGGGAGCGGATTCTGAGAAGCGACCAGCAGCACCGCTCTGAAGCGACTCGGAGGAGCGGTGCTGGGAGCTATCGGGATCGAGTCTTGGATATCAAGCCTCAGAAGATCCGTAATATTGAAGATTCCCTGGCCGACCGCCGGGACTGGTTCCCAGGGGGCCGGGGGATAGGCCTGACTCCCATTGAGGCTACAAAGGGCGGAGTCCTATAGATTCAGCCGGCGAGATGCTCGACCAGGATCTTCACGCCGATCCCGATCAGGATGAGCCCGCCGAGGAGTTCGGCGCGACGGCCCGCGAGCCGGCCGGCGACCGGGCCGAGCTTGGCCCCGGCGATGGTCAAGACGAAGCTCGTCGCCCCGATAATAGCCGCCGGGAAAAGGATGGTCGTCCGGACGACGCCCAGGCTCAGTCCGACCGCCAACGCGTCGATGCTGGTGGCCAGGGAGAGGACGACGAGCCGCATCCCCTGTGTCTGGTCCGGCCGGCAGGCCTTCTCTTCCTCGCTCAAGCCGAACGACTCATAGATCATCCGGGCGCCGATCAGGGCCAGGAGCCCGAAGGCGACCCAATGGTCGAAGTCCCGGATAAAGCCGAGGAGCTTATCCCCGGCGAACCAGCCGGCGACGGGCATGGCGAACTGGAAGCCGCCGAAAAACACCGCCATCCGAACGGCCTGTTTCATCGTCAGGCCCCGGGACCCGCAGGCCATGCCCAGCGTGACCGCGAAGCAGTCCATGGCCAGGGCTACGGCGACTCCCAAAATTAAAATGAGCGACATGGGTATTCTCCGAGTCGGTCATTATAACAGAACCAGGATACCCATTCTTCACCCAAGACTCGCTTAAGAGATTTCCCAGAATTGCGGCTTCGAGCCGCTCCGCCGCACTTCTGCCGGTCGCTCCTCAGAATCCGCTCCCTGCCGGTCGGGACAGGTCCCCGGGGGCCGGGGGAGCTGGATGGTTCCCGTCGCAGCAAAATCCGGGTGGCGTCATAGGCGGCCATTTCGGATTCTCCCTCCCCGCCGGGCATGCTATAATAGAAAATTCGGTATCAACCATGGCGACCACAGACTGCATCATCCTCCGCGGCGTGAAGGTCCACAACCTCAAGGGGATCGACCTCGACGTCCCCCTCAACAAGCTCATCGTGGTCACCGGGGTCAGCGGCTCCGGGAAGTCCTCCCTGGCCTTCGACACGCTCTACGCGGAAGGCCAGCGCCGCTACATCGAATCCCTGTCCTCCTACGCCCGGCAGTTCCTCGAAAGGATGGACAAGCCCGACGCCGACACGATCGAGGGCATCCCACCGGCGATCGCCATCCAGCAGAAAGGCGCCGCCAAGAACCCACGCTCGACCGTGGCCACGGTGACCGAGATCTTCGACTTCCTCCGGGTCCTCTTCGCCCGTATCGGGACCGTCCATTGTCTCCAATGCGGCCGGCCGGTCCTCCGGGACACGATCGACGGCATGATCGCCGAGCTGTCCAAGGAGCCGACCGGGACACGGGCTCTCGTGACCTTCGCCTGGCCCCGCGAAAGGAACCCGGCCTCGCTCAAGAAGGACGGCTTTACCCGGGCCGTCGCCGCCGGCGAAGTCGTCGACCTCGACGCGGCGGCCAAGCGGACCGGCCCCCTGGACATTCTGGTCGACCGCATCGCTCTCGGCGTCGACGAACGCGATCGCCTGGCCGACTCGCTGGAGATGGGCCTGAAAAGGGGGGAAGGACGGGTCCTCGTCCGGACCGAGGGCGGCCGGGAGTTCCCCTTCTCCGAGAAGCTTGAGTGCAAGTCGTGCCGGATCGCCGCCGACGACCCTTACCCCAACCTCTTCTCCTTCAACAGCCCGCACGGCGCCTGCCCCGAGTGCCACGGTTTCGGCGACCTGGCCGTCGTCGACGAGGACAAGGTCGTCCCCGACACGTCGAAATCCCTGGAGCAGGGCGCCGTCGAGCCCTGGACGAAACCGCTGTCTAAGGGCATGCAGAAGGAGCTCCTGGCCGAAGCCCGGCGGCGTCGCATCCCGACCAACGTGCCCTTCCGGGACCTCAAGAAAGAGCACCAGCGCTTCGTCCTCGAGGGCGGCGACGGTTATTACGGTGTCAAGGGCTTTTTCGATTGGCTCCAGTCCAAAAAGTATAAGGTCCAGGTCCGGGTCCTGCTCAGCCGCTACCGCAAATACATCGCCTGCCCAGCCTGCGCCAAGACCCGCCTCAACGCCCGTGCCCTGGGCGTCAGGATCAAGGGCCTCAACATCGGCCAGGTCGTCCGCATGACCGTCCGCGAGGCCTCCGAATTCTTCGACACCCTTCGGCTCGAGCCGTTCGAACGCCAGGTGGCTGACAAGCTCGTCCAAGAGGTCCGCGGCCGCCTCAAGTTCCTCCTCGAGGTCGGGCTGGACTACATAGCCCTCGACCGCATGACCTTCACGCTGAGCGGAGGCGAAGCCCAGCGCATCAACCTGGCCGCGGCCCTCAGCGCATCGCTCGTCGGGACGCTGTTCGTCCTCGACGAACCTTCGATAGGCCTCCACCCCCGCGACAACCACCGCCTCGTCCAGATCCTCGAGTCGCTCCGCGACATCGGCAACACGGTCGTCGTCGTCGAGCACGACCCCGACATCGTCCGGGCCGCGGAGTATGTCATCGACATGGGCCCGCGCGCCGGAGAGGCCGGCGGCGAGGTCGTCTTCGCCGGTCCCTGGCCCGGCTTCCTCCGCTGCAAGGACTCGCTCACCGCCCAATACATGCGCGGCGAGAAGGAGGTCGCCCTCCCGGCGGCGCGCCGGTCCTCGAAATCGTTTCTCGAGATCCGCGACGCCCACAAACACAATCTCAAGCATATCGACGTCCGCATCCCCCTCGAGGTTTTCACCTGTGTCACCGGCGTTTCCGGCTCAGGCAAGAGCACGCTCCTCCACGACGTCCTCTCCAAGGGCTTCGAAGGCGTCTCCGACAACGGCTTCCGCGAGATCCGGGGCCGGGACAAGGTCAATAAGGTCATCATGGTCGACCAGTCCCCCCTGAGCGCTTCGCCGCGGTCGATCCCAGCCACCTACACCAAGGCCATGGACGGGATCCGCGGCCTCTTCAGCCAAACCCGCGAAGCCAAGCTCATGGGCTTCCGGCCCGGTTATTTCTCCTTCAACACCGCCGGCGGACGGTGCGAGGACTGCAAGGGCGCCGGCGTCCAGGTGGTCGAGATGCAGTTCCTGTCCGATGTCAGCCTCGTCTGCGACGCCTGCAAGGGGAAGCGGTTCAAGAAGGACATCCTGGAGGTCCGCTGGAACGGCAGGAACATCGACGAAGTCCTCGGCCTGAGCGTCACCGAGGCCTGCCTCTTTTTCGCCGGCCGGTCCGAGATCACGAAAAAGCTCTATCCCCTGGTCGAGGTCGGGCTCGGCTACCTCAAGCTCGGCCAGCCGACGACGACCCTCTCCGGCGGCGAGCTGCAGCGGATCAAGCTCGCCTATCACCTCGTTCACGACAAGGGGAAAAAGACCCTCTACCTTTTCGACGAGCCCACGATCGGCCTTCACCCGAACGACGTCGCCGTCCTCCTGCGCTCCTTCCAGAAGCTTGTCAACGAGGGCCATACCGTCGTCGTCATCGAGCATAACCTGGACGTCATCAAGAGCGCCGACCACGTCATCGACCTCGGCCCCGAGGGCGGCGATGCCGGCGGCCGGGTCGTCGCCCAAGGAACCCCGGAAAAAGTGGCTCAGAGCCGCGCATCCATCACGGCCAGGTACCTCAAGGGATCGCTCGGCAGGGCGAACGGCGGCGCCGGAGGCGGCGATCAAAAGAAGAACGGGCGCGCCTAAAGGACGGATTTCCTCCAGGCCCAACGCGTGAGGTTGACTCCCCCCCGGCATTGACGGATGGCCTTGCGGAGCTCGCGCTGGCAGACGGCGGCGGCGTGGTCGCACGGCTTGCCTGTCAAAAGCGCTTCGAGCGGCGCCAAGGCCCGGACATCCCCCAATTGGCCGAGGGCCCAGATCGCCCGGTTCCGGTCCTTGAACGGGAAATTCTCGGACGTCGCCACGGCTATCAAGGCCGTTCCGGGATCGCCTGGAAAGCTCCTGCGGGCCTTGCCGGCGGCTTTGTCGACGCCGGCCCCGATGACCAGGCACATACCCCCGTAGGCCAGAAGCAATAATCCGACCCCGGCCGCCAACCATATGCCCGGGCCACGACCTTTCTTTCCGGCTTTAGCTTCCATTCGAATTCCCCTTCCCGCAGGATAGGCTAGCATGGAGCCTAGGGCCTGTCAACGCCTGGATTAGCCCAAAAATAGGCCAAGCCAATACGTTCATATATAGAACTACAAACAACCGTATATTTTATAATATGACCTATTATTATACACTTTGATTAATTTACCATATTATCATTTATTATATATTACTTAATGCTATATTATTGCTTTTTGATGTCTTATTATTGTACGTTTCATTTAACTGTCATTTCCCCTGAATACTCATTTATTTTATTTGATATGTTGCGCTTATAAAAATATATCGGCATTGGCACCAATCTTGCCATATAAATGGCGTGTTCAAAGGAAGAGGAGCCGCGCCAATGAAAAACAAGCCCATTCTCGTCGCCCTGGCCGTGTTCGTCATCTCGGCCGGACCGCTCGTTGCCGTCGAACCCGCGAGCGAGGTCCTCCTCATCACGGCCCTCGAGCCGGCCGCAGCGCACGATTTTTTCCCCCTCCCCGACGCTGGGCCGGTGGAGCTTCTCGTCGAGGAACCCGTCCCCGCGCCGGCCCCCCAACTTTCCATCCCCCGCACCATTCCGGTCTTCAGGCCGGCCGTGAAATCCGGAAAGGCCCTCTTCGACGCCAATCTCATCCTCATGGTCGGGCTCAACGTCGCCGATTACTTTTCGACCCGCGAAGCCCTCAAGTATCCGGGCCTGACGGAGACGAACCCCCTGATGAAGCCCTTCGTCAAGAGCCCCGCCGCCTTCGCTGCCATCAAGTTCGGAACGACGGCCCTGTCCTACTGGAGCATGAAGGCCATCTTTAAAAGGAACAAGACCGTCGCCTGGATCATGACCACGGCCTCCAATGCCCTGTTGTCCTACGTAGTGGCCAACAACATGAGGCTGATCCAAGGCGCCCGCGCCCGCTGAGGTGCTCGGATGAACGTCTATCTCCAGCGTTACTTGGGGCTGGATGAACGCCGCGAGTACGTCAAGCCGGCCGGTTTCCCGTCCTTGAAAGACCTCGAGAAGGACTACATCGGATTCCTTCTCGAGATCACCGACCGCAACAGGGCCGAAGTCTCCAGGATCCTGGCCATCTCCCGTTCCACCCTCTATCACAAGATACGCCGCTACAACCTCGGGGACGACGCGGGCGACGGCATCCTCTTCTGACCCCAACCCGACGAACGAATGCGGCCCGGCCTCAGAGCCACTTCTTGCGGCGGAAGTAAGCGAGCATCGTCAGGACGGTCCCGATGACGACCGCCCAAACGAAAACATAACCATAGCGCCACTTGAGTTCCGGCATGAACTCGAAGTTCATCCCGTAGACCCCGACGAGAAAGGTGATGGGGATGAAGATCGTGGCGATGATCGTCAGGACTTTCATGACCTCGTTCATCCGGTTGGAGACGCTCGAGAGATAGGTTTCGATCATGCTGGTCAGGATCTCCCGGAAAGACTCTACGGTGTCGATAACCTGGATGACGTGGTCGTAGAGGTCTCGGAGGAAGACGTCGGTCGTGTTCTTGATGAGGGGCGATTCTAGTCGCTCGACCCCGCTGACGACCTCGCGCAGGGGCCAGACGGCCTTGCGCAGGTCGATCATCTCCCGCTTCAGGCCATGGATCTCGTGGAGAAGCTCCCGGCGGGGATCGGTGATCAGTCTCTCCTCGAGGATGTCGATCCTCTCCCCCAACCCCTCCAGGACGAGGAAATAGTTGTCGACGACCCCGTCGATCAGGGCGTAGGCCAGGTAGTCCGGCCCCAGACTGCGGATGCGCCCCTTGCCGCCGCGGATCCGCGCGCGGACCGGATCGAGGCAGTCGCCCTCGGTCTCCTGGAACGAGAGGACGTAGTTGGGGCCCAGGATGAGGCTGAGCTGGTCCGTGGTCATGCCCGGCCCCTTTCCGTCGCTTTCGATCATCCGCAGGACGACGAACACGGCCCCCCCCAGATCCTCGGCCTTCGGACGCTGCGTCGTCGTCATGATATCCTCGAGCACGAGAGGGTGGATGTCGAACCGGCCGCCGAGCTTCTCCATGACCGCGGGGTCATGGACGCCGTCGACGTTGATCCAGGTGACGGTCGCCGTCTCCTTGAAGGGGAAACACTCCTCGACCGAGTCGACCTCTTTTTCGATGAACCCGGCCTCGTCGTAGTCGAGGACGGTGATCCGCGTTTTTTCGGTCTTCCTGGCGCCGACGTGCATCAGCGTCCCCGGCTCGAGCCCCCTCTTGTCCGAACGCTTGGTTTTCTCGCTCTCCATGCCTGCCTCCTTGCGCGGATTTCCATCAGGATAGCCCGTTTCAAGGAGAATTGCCAGAGGTCCGGCGCCGGGTCACGGACGGGGTAGCGCGTCGACCTTCCGGACGTAGGCGTCGACGTCGAACTTGCGGCGGAGGCCGGCGGCGTTCATATAGCGGATCGTGCCGAACACGGGGCGGCGGGCCCAGGGCCGGTCGTGCTTGCCAAAACACCAGGCGACGCCGGCGAAGCCGTTGGCGTCCCGGCCGTCGAGCTCGTAGGCGTTGTTCAAGGCGAGGGCTGTCCGGAAGGCCTGCCGCGGCGAAGCCGACCATTCCAGGATCTTCTTCCCCCAGTACATGCGCATGTAGCCGTGCATCTTGCCCGTCAGGACCATCTCTTTTTGTGCGGCGTTCCAGTAGGGGTCGTGCGTGGCCGCCTTCTCGAGCTCGGCCCGGGAGTAGAGATAGAGCCGGGGATCGCCGGCCTGCTCGAGGAGGGTCTGCCGGCACCACGCGGGGAGGCCTTCGAAACGGTCGTAAGCCCGGTTGTAGCGGACGAAGTTGAAGCTGAGCTCCCGCCGGACAATGAGCTCCTCGAGGAAGGCGGCCTGTCCATAGCGCGGGCCCTTTTTCACGGCCAGGGCCACGGCCAAAGGCGAGATCTGACCGAAGTGGAGATAGGGGCTGAGGCCGGACAGCGCGTCGAGGGAGGGATCGTTCCGCGCCTCGGCGTAGGCGGCGAGCTTGTTCTTGACGAACGCGCGGAGTTTCTTTTCGGCCTCGGACGCTCCGCCCCTGATGGACGGAACGCGTCCGATCCTCCGGTCGAGATCAAGCCCGGCCAGCGCGGCGGCGGTGTCGCCGATGTCCCAGCTGTCGATGGCCGGCTCGACGGACTTGACGCGCAGGGGCGTCTCCCGAAGGGGTGTCAGGAAGCTGTCGAGCAGGCGATAGATCTTCGGCCGCAGAGTGGCCGCCGCGTATTCTTCCTTGGGCGACGCCGTCTCGACGGGGACGATGACGTTCGTCGCTACCTCGACGAGGGGACACTCGAGCGCGAGCGCGGCCGCGCGTCGCCAGCGCCTTTCGACCCGGACGTAACCGTCGTCGACGACGACCATGGCCGCGTCCCGGCCGAAGGCCGCGATTTCCGCGTCCGGCCGGCCCTGCCTGACGACCATGGGGATGCCCCGGCCGCGGAGCGTTTCCTGCGTCTCTTGGAGACCTTCGAGCATGAAGGCGTAGTGACGCTCGTTCGCCTCGGGATAGTCCTCGGTCAGGGCGAAGAAGACGGTTAGCGGTTTCCGGAGTTCGTTGGCGACGCCGACGGCGTACTCCAGCGCGTGGTTCGTCTTGGCCCGCTGGGCCGCCTGCATCCAATAGACGACGAGCGGACGCCCGGTCGTCCTCTTGTCGTTGAGCGGACGGACCCTCTCGGCCCGGATAGCGTCGTTGATCATGGCCTCACCCGGCCGCGGCGGCCGGGGGGAAAAAGCCGTTATTCACTGCCACGATTCCCCGAAAACAGGAGAAGTGCCCTTATCTGAGCCTCGATCCGACTGCCGCCCAATCGATGTTCTTGAAGAAGGCCTCGATGTAGTCGGCCCGCTTCAGCCCGTAGTCGACCATGAAGGCGTGTTCGAAGACGTCCATGATGAGCAGCGGCTGGCATCCGGCCGGGTGGCTGACGTCGTGCTCGTTGACCCAGAAGTTGATCAGCCGGCCGTTGGCCGGGTCCTCGTAGAGGACGACCCAGCCGATGCCGCGCATGGCGCCCGTCGCCCGGAAGTCCTTCTCCCAGGACTCGATGTCGCCGAACTGCTCGACGATCTTCCGGCCGAGCTTGCCCGCCGGATCGAGGGCCGCCTTTCCGCCCAGGTTCTCGAAATAATACTCGTGCAGCCTCATCCCGTTGAATTCCCAGCCGAGGCGGCGCTTGAGCTCGGCGTACTCCGGGGTCGCCGTCTTGCCGTCCGCCGCCATGAGGCCCAGGATGTCGAGGACCTTGTTCGTGTTGGTGACATAGCCCTGGTACAGCGTGAAATGGTTTTTAAGGAGCGTCTCGCTGAACCCGGGCATGCCGATGAGCTTGGAGTAGTCCTTAACGGTGTAATTCATGGTTTTTCCCTCCTGTAACGGGATCGGCTCCCGCGCTCCAGCGGCAAGGGTCCGGGACGCCGCCCAGGCGGCCCCTCCGAAACCCGCTACTTTCAGAAAATCTCTGCGCCGGAGCACGGTTCCTATCCTCTTTCCATTAAATCCTACCAAATAAGTAGGTTTAATGCAAGCCCCTTTTGCGGGATGCTGCCCGGGCGGCGTCCTACGGCTGTCCCTATTTCGAGGCGGGCTTTTCGGCAGCCGTTTTGTCCTCGACCATGCCGACCTTGACCCGGATCTCGGCGTCGAGCTGGGCGGCCAGCTCCTTGTTCTCCTTGAGCAGCTTCTTGACGTTTTCCCGGCCCTGGCCCAGTCGTTCCCCCTTGTACGAGAACCATGTGCCGGCCTTGTCGAGGATACCGGTCTCGAAGCCGAGGTCCACGAGGTCGCCCTCCCGGGAGATGCCTTCCCCGAAGATGATGTCGAACTGGGCCTCGCGGAAGGGCGGGGCCATTTTGTTCTTGACGATCTTGACCTTGGCCCGATTGCCGACGACGTTCTCTCCATCCTTGATCACGGCCAGCCGGCGGACGTCGACCCGTAGGGACGCGTAGAATTTCAAGGCCCGGCCCCCGGTCGTCGTCTCGGGATTGCCGATGAAAACGCCGATCTTCTCCCGGAGCTGGTTGATGAAAATGAAGCAGGTCTTCGACCGGGCGACGATGGCCGTCAGCTTGCGCAGGGCCTGGGACATCAGCCGCGCCTGGAGCCCCATGTGCGAATCGCCCATCTCGCCTTCGAGTTCGGCCTTGGGGACGAGGGCGGCCACCGAGTCGACGACGATGACGTCGACCGCGCCGCTGCGGACGAGGACCTCGGCGATCTCCAGGGCCTGTTCCCCGAAGTCGGGTTGGGAGATGAGCAGGTTGTCGATGTCGATCCCGATACGGGCGGCGTAGGCCGGGGAGAGGGCGTGTTCGGCGTCGATGAACGCAGCCTGGCCGCCGCGCTTCTGGGCCTCGGCGATGACATGAAGGGCCAGCGTCGTTTTTCCGGTGGCCTCCGGGCCGTAGATCTCGATGACCCGGCCGCGCGGGAAGCCGCCGATGCCCAGGGCCAGATCGAAAGCGATGGAACCCGTCGGAATGGCTTCGACGGCCACCGCCGCCCCCTTCTGCCCGAGCTTCATGATCGCGCCCTTGCCGAACTGCTTCTCGATCTGGGACAGCGCGGCGTCGATGGCCTTGTGGCGGGATGTATGTTTTTCGTCCGGATCGGCTTCTTTCATGGGTCCTCCTTCACGGGCCGTGTCCTTTTTTTGCATGTCTTCTCTCTCCTTCTCGATGTCCTTCTTGCCCCCAGGCATCCTCCCCCTCCTCCGAGTTTACCCTGATTGCCCCGGTCTTTCAATCCCTTTCCGGCCGCCCTCGTTCTGTTTTCATCTCGGAAAGCCCTCGAACATCCGGTCGTAGTCGTCGATCAGGCCCTGGTCGGCAAAGCTGAAGTAGCGGTTGTTCCCGATGATGATGTGGTCGAGGACCTTGATCTGGACGACTCGGGCGGCGAAGATCAGGTCCCGGGTGACCTCCCGATCGCAAAGCGACGGCTCGGGGTCGCCGGACGGGTGGTTGTGGGCGAAGATCAGCGCCGACGCCTCGTAGCGGAGGGCGTCTTTGATGACTTCGCGGGGATAGACGGCGCTCGAGTCGACCGTTCCCTCGAACAGGGTCTTCTCCTCGACGACCTGGTTCTTCGGGTCGAGAAAGATGACCTTGAACCGCTCCTTCTTCAGGTCGCGCAGGGCGTGGCAGAGGTAGTCGTAGACCTCCCGGGAGGAGTGGCAGACCGGCCGGCTCATCATCTTGTCCTTGAGGAAGCGGCGGGAGACCTCGTGGACGAGCTTTAGGCCGAAGATGTTCCGGGAGCCGATCCCCGGGATCCTCTTCAGGTCCTCGGGGCAGGCCTCGAGGACGCCGCCGAAGGTCTTGAATTCCCTCAGGGCCTCGCGGGCCGGTGTCTTGCAGTCGCGCCGGGGCGTGCCCAGGGTCAGGAGGAGCTCGACGATCTCGTAGTCCAGGAAGGCCGAGAGCCCCCCGTTAAGGAACTTCTGGCGCAGGCGGTCCCGGTGCCCGGCCCCATCGGGGATCCCCTTTTCCGGCCCACTCGGGTTTTCGTTCATGGCGTCTTATCCTAAAGACGCTGCGGCGGCCGTTTTTTCGCAAACGTTAGCAGAAATTATTAGTACTTCGCTATTCTTTGTAGAGGAAGTCGATCAAGGCCTTGAAGGTCTTCTCGACGATGTGGCGCTTGACCTTGAGGGATGGCGTCAATTCCGAGTCGACGTCGAAATCGCGGTCGAGGAGGACGACCTTCTTGATCCGCTCGTAGGACGCCAGGTGGGGCGTCGCCCTATTGACTTCGGCCAGCATGAAATTGACGATCTCTTCCCGCCCGACGAGGTCCTTGCGGCTGGAAAACGGGATGCCGCTTGTCCGGGCGTAGGCCTCGAGTCTCTCGAAATTCGGGACGATGAGGGCCGAAATGAATTTCCGCCCGGCGCCGACGACGACAGCGCTCAGGATGTAGGGGTTTGTCTTGAGCAGGTTCTCGATGGGCTGCGGCGCGACGTTCTTCCCCCCGGCCGTTATGATGAGGTCCTTTTTACGGTCGGTGATGACGAGGAAGCCTTCCTCGTCGAAGTGGCCGATGTCGCCGGTGTGGAACCAACCGCCCTCGAAGACCTCGCGGGTCTCCTGGTCCTTCTTGTAGTAACCCTTCATGACGTTCGGCCCCTTGGCCAGGATCTCCCCGTCCTTGGCGATCCGGATCTCGACCTCGGGGACGGGCGTGCCGACGGTCCCGAATTTCATCTTTTCGAACGTGTTGCAGGTCAGGACCGGCGAGGTCTCGGTCAGGCCGTAGCCCTCGAGGATGGTGATGCCGACGGCGTAGAAGAATTCGGCCACGTCGCTCGACAGGGGAGCGCCGCCGGAGACGAAAAAGTGGACCCGGCCGCCCGTTTTTTCGACGATCTTGGAGAAGACGAGCTTGGCGGCCAGGTTGCGCCGGACACCGAGCCCCCAGGGGATGGGCTGGTGGCGGATCTTCCGGGCGCCATATTTCTTGCCGACCTTCAAGGCCCAGAAAAAGATCTTCCTCTTGAGCGGCGACTGGGTCAGGACGTTGTCCATGACCTTGGCGTAGATCTTGTCGAAGAGCCGGGGGACGCTGATCATGATCGTCGGCCGGACCTCGAGGAGGTTCTCGGCCACGGTCTCGATGCTCTCCGCGTAGGCGATCGTGGCGCCCTTGTAGAGGAAGGAGAACGTCGTCATCCTCTCCAGGACGTGGGAGAGCGGGAGGAAGGACAGGATCGTGTCTTTGTCCGTGAACTCGGTGACGGCGTCGAGCGCTTTGGAATTGGAGACGAAGTTGCCGTGGCTGAGCATAACGCCCTTGGGGATGCCCGTCGTCCCCGAGGTGTAAATGATCGAGGCCAGATCGTCGGGCTTGACGGCCAGGGCCCTTTTTTCGAACAGCCCGGGGTCCGCGGCCGCGACCGACGTCCCCCGGCCCATGACCTCCGAGAGGCTGAGCGTCCCCTCCGGCCCCTGTTCGTCGATGAGCACGAAATGATGGACCGAGCGGAGGTCATGTTTGACCGCTTCGACCTTCAGCCACAGGTCCCGGTTCGAACAGACGACGATCTTGGCGTCCGAATCGTTGATGATGTACTTGATCTGCTCGGGCATGAGAGAAGTGTAGATGGGGACGGTGACCGCCCCGGCGCAGAGGACGGCGAAGTCGGTCATCGTCCACTCCGGCCTGTTCTCGGAGAGGATGACCAGCTTATCCCCCGGCCCGAGGCCCAGGTCGGCCAGGCCGAGGGAGAGATGCCTCACCCGCCGGGCGACCTCTTCCGTCGAAAGAGGGACGTAACGGCCTTCGACCTTGGCCGTGAGCAGGCTGTCCTTGATGTAGGTCTTCACGGTATTGAGGAAAAGCTGGCTGAGTGTTTCGACCATGGGAAGTCTCCTCCGGATCCGGGATGCCCTATTCTATCCTGTTCTTCGGGCCGATTGTCAACTCGAAGGCAGGTCGTTCCCTTCGTGGCGGAGGAGCCACTCTTTCCGCCACAGGCCGCCGCCGTAGCCCGTCAGCCGGCCGTCGCTGCCGACGACGCGGTGGCAGGGCACGATGATCGAAACAGGGTTGCGGTGGTTGGCCCCGCCGACCGCCCGCGTGGCCGCGGGGTTCCCGACGGTCCCGGCGATGTCCTTATAGGACGCCGTCTTCCCGAAACGGACAGCCCGGAGCGCCCGCCAGACCTTGTTCTGGAAGGCCGTGCCGCCGAGGTCAAGCTTGACCGAAAACGTCCGGCGTCGGCCCCGGAAATACTCGTCGAGCTGGGTCAGACAATCGGCGAGCGGGACCGGGAGCGGCCCCTTCCCGTCCCGCGCGAGGGCCGCACGGTTGGCAAGGGTGTCGACGAACGCGACGGCGGAAACGCCCCTCTCGCCGCCCTTGACCTCCAGGAGCCCGATCGGGGACTCGTAGTAGGCCACATGGATTTCGGGCATCGAAACCTCCAAACCGTCACATTAATGCATTCCGGCCCCTCCTTCAACCTTCGCCACAAGAACGCCTGACGGGGTCGGAGACGGATGCCGTTGACGGACCGCCCGCCGTATGCTAAACACTGGGCTTATGAGAGAGGTGGCGCCATGAACGGAAACATCCCGACCCTCAGCGTGTCCGGCAGGAATCTTCCCGAGGCCTGGGAGAGGGCCGTCCTGGCCTGCTGGCGGGAAGGTGTGGCCATCAAAACGGAATACGACAAGCCGGGCGACCCGCCGAGTCGGGACTGCACGATGCTTTGGACGGTCGAGGACCCCTTCGCCGAGCCGCGCATCCACCGGGCCTTCCCGGGCGGTCTCGAGGACCTCGAGATCTACCGCCAGGAGGTCGTCGACGGCGTCCACGACCACTGGATCTGCCCCGAGGAAGGGAAATGGACCTACACCTACCACAAGAGGTTGTTCGCCTACGAGATCGAGGGCCAGACCGTCGACCAGATAAGCGCCCTCGTCGACAAGCTTGCCCAGGCGGGCCATACCCGCCGGGCCCAGGCCATCACCTGGAACCCCAAACTCGACCCGCCGACCTACGACCCGCCCTGCCTCCAGCGGCTGTGGTGCCGTCTCCTCGAGGACGAGAGGGGGGAGCTCGTCCTGAACATGAACGCCCACTGGCGTTCGCGCGACGCCTACAAGGCCGCCTACATGAACGTCTTTGCCCTGACCGACCTCCAAAGGGCGATCGCCGCGAGGCTGGCGGCGAAAACCGGGCGGCCCGTCCGCTCCGGCCGCTACGCCGACCTCGTCGACAGCTTCCACATCTACGGTTCTTACTTCAAGGAGTTCGAGGGATTCCTAAAAATGGTCGAGAAGCGCTCGTTCGAAGAGCGCACTTGGCCGAGCGCCTATGCCGAGCCGATGTTCGAAGAAGCCCGCGAGCGCCTGCGGAAGGAAAAAGAGGGAGGGAATTAGGTCATGGCCGTTCCCATGTCCGTCATCAGCCTCTCAGCTTGCGTTCTCATTTCGGCTGCCATGGCCATCTGGGCCGACGCCCAAGAGCGCCGGCGGTTGTTTCATGTTTTGAAGCCCTTGACGATGATCCTGATCATCGCGACGGCCCTCATGGCCCGGACTCCCGTTCCGGCCTACAAAACGCTCATCCTGGCCGGGCTGCTGTTTTCCTTGGCTGGAGACATCGCCCTGATGTTCCCCGAGAAATGGTTCACGGCCGGACTCGTGTCCTTCCTCGTCGCCCACGTCTTTTACATCCTGGCCTTCAAGCCCGGCCCGGGACATTCGATATCGGCGGGCGTGTTCATACCCTTCATCATCTTCGGTTTGTTGATGTTCAGGATCCTGTCCCCGTCGCTCGGCCCGATGAAGTTCCCCGTCCTGGTTTACATCGCGGCCATCACGGCCATGGCCGGGCTCGCGGCGGCCCGGTTTGTCAACGAGGGGGGAACGCGGCCGCTTTTTGCCTTTGCCGGGGCCGTTCTTTTTCTTGTTTCCGATTCCGTCCTGGCCTATGACCGCTTCGCCAAAAAACTCAGTCCGGCCCAAGTCATCATCCTCGGGACCTATTTTCCGGCCCAGCTTCTGATCGCCCTCTCCATCTGAGCCGGGCTCAGCCTGGTTCATTCGCGAGTCGAGGCGGGCTGGCCGATCTGGCCGTCAATCCCGACGACGATCTTCTTGACCTCGAGCGGTTCGCCCGAAAGCGCCACGGCCTGCCGGACGATGCGCTCGAGCCCTGAACAGCAGGGGACGGTCATGATGGCCACGGTCAGCGATTTGAGGCCGTTCCGCTTGATGAGCTCGGCCAGCTTCTCGACGTAGCCCTGGGTCTCGTCGAGCTTGGGACAGGCGATAACGAGCTTTTTTCCTTTGAGCAGGCTGTCGTGGAACGCGCCGAGGGCGAAGGCCGTGCAGTCGGCGGCGACGAGCAGGTCGCTCCCCTCGAAGGTGGGGGCCAGGGGCGAAACGAGGTGGAGCTGGATCGGCCACTGGCTGAGGCGGGACCTGACGGACGCGGCCGGGCCCTCTTCTTCAGCTTCGGGTGCGCACGGGATGTCCCGGGCCAGACTGCCGG
Source organism: Candidatus Aminicenantota bacterium (assembly GCA_041303965.1). GTDB lineage: Bacteria > Acidobacteriota > Aminicenantia > Aminicenantales > Saccharicenantaceae > RBG-16-66-30. Next base: position 35,628 of record JBFYOD010000084.1, on the reverse strand, counting down.
GGCATCCGGAGTGACCGGCGTGAGCGTTACCGCCGCCGGCGCCATGGACCCGGGTGGCCGCGGCGGCGCCCCGCGTCTTTAGGACATGGTCGAAGGCGGCCCGGGAGTCGTACTCGTTGCTCTCGCGTTCGATGACCTTGAGAGCGTCCGTCGGGCAGACATCGAGACAGGCGCCCAGTCCGTCGCAGAAGATCTCGCGGACAAGGACGGCTTTTTTCTCGGCATCGAGCTGCAGGGCGCCTTCGGCGCAGGCCGTCGTGCACAGGCCGCAGCCGTTGCATTTCTCGCGGTCGATCTCGATGATCTTTCTTTTGGCCATGAACGGACTCCTCTCGATAATACCCTACTATTATACTCGGAATACAAAATCGGGGTCGGGCGGTTAAACGGTCGAGGGCGGATACGTGGACGCCGGCCGGGCCCCGTTCGGCGTCCCGAACCAAGCCCGGGCGTCCGGCCCCAAAAGCCCCTTAAGGGCGAAGATGCCGAGGACCGTGCCCACGGGAAGGACCGGCAGAAGGAGGGCGGCCAGGACGAGCCCGGCGACCCTCGACCAGGGCCGGCCCTTGGCTATCCCGGCGGCTGTGAAGAGGCCGAAAACGGCGTATGCGGCGAAAAGGACGGCGAGCACGATCCCCGTGGCACCAAGGAGGGCGCTCCCGAGGAGCTCTGAGCGCTCCGTGCCCCAGCCGACGAGGAAGGCCCCGGAGAGGAAGATGAAGAGGATAAGCGCCGCCGTCGCCATCTCCAGGCCCGCGGCGACGACGAGACATATCCTGGTGGTCTTGATGCTATCCGGCATGGCCAGCCTCCATCGGTTTCACGTGGGCCATTTTACCCGATGCGCCTGATCGAGACAACTGGTCTGGCATGCGCCGCCCGATTGCCCTATAATGACCGGAGAACCCGCCATGGACAGAATCATCCGGATCAACCCCCTCCTCGAAGCTCTCCGGTCCGCGGCCGGACGGGTCAACAAGGTCTTCATCCAGGAGGAGAAGGGCCACGCCCGGATCGGAGAGGTCATTCGCGAGGCCAAGGCTCGGCATGTCCCCTGCGTCTTCGTCCCGGCCCGCCGCCTCGACCAGGTCGCGCCCGGCCACCAGGGCGTCATGGCCGAGGTCTCCCCCAAGGGCTACGCTTCTCTCGATGACATCCTGGCCCGATCGGCCAAGCCCTTCGTCGTCATCCTCGACGAGGTCGAGGACCCCCAGAACCTCGGCGCCATCGTCCGCAGCGCCGAGGGGGCGGGAGCCGACGGCCTCATCCTGCCCGAGCGGCGATCGGCCGGCCTGACCGAGACCGTCGATACGGTCTCGGCCGGGGCCCTCGAGCACCTCCTCGTCGCCCGGGTCACGAATCTCGTCCGGGCCATGGAAGAGCTCAAGGACAAGGGCCTTTGGCTCGTCGGCGCCGAAGGCTCGGGGGAAGAGCCCTGGTATTCGTTCGACTTCACCGGCCCGATCGGCATCGTTCTCGGCTCCGAGGGACGCGGGCTCCGGCCGCTCGTCCGCAAGACCTGCGACAAGGTCTTGGCCATCCCCCTGGCCGGCAAGGTCGGTTCTCTCAACGTCGCCGCAGCGGCAGCCGTCTTCTTCTTCGAGGTCGTTCGGCAGCGGAGGGGCTCGGCTTGACTTGGCCTTGATGCCCCCTTAGAATAGGCCCGTACCGTAAACTGCTGAAAGAGTTGAGCATGGAAAAAGCGGCGGAGTTTTATACCCTGGAAAAGGGCATCCTGGCCCTCAAGGACCAGATCGACGCCCTGGCCGAGACCGACGACCTCGGCAAAACGGACAGGATCGCCGCCCTCAGGCGCGAGATCGAAAAGGAATGGGCCAAGATCGTCCCCGAGCTCACGACCGTCCATATCGTCCAGATCGCCCGCCACCCCAAGCGCCCCTACACCCTGGACTACATCGCGTTCCTCTTCCAGGACTTCATGGAAATGCACGGCGACCGCCGTTTCGCCGACGACCCGGCCATCGTCGCCGGACTGGCCTTCTACAAGGGCCGGACCGTGGCCGTCATCGGCCATCAGAAGGGCCGGACGACCCGGGCCCGGATCGACCGGAACTTCGGCCAGGCCAATCCCGAGGGCTACCGCAAGGCCCTCCGGGTGATGCAGGAAGCCGAAAAATTCGGCTTTCCCGTGATCACCCTGATCGACACGCCCGGCGCCTATCCCGGCATCGGCGCCGAGGAACGCGGCCAGGCCGAAGCCATCGCCTTCAACCTGAAGACGATCTCCACCTTGAAAACCCCCATCGTCAACGTCGTCATCGGCGAAGGTGGGAGCGGCGGGGGTCTCGGCATCGGCTTCGGCGATCAGACCTTAATACTCGAACATTCCTTCTACTCCGTCATTTCTCCGGAAGGTTGCGCCGCCATTCTCTGGAAGGACCAGAACGCGTCTGAACTGGCGGCCGAGAACCTGGGCATCCGGGCGTCTACCCTCCTCGGGTTCGGCATCGTCGACAAGATCATCCCCGAGCCACCGGGCGGGGCCCACATCGACCCCGAGCAGACCTTCAAGAACGTCGACAAGCACCTCTACCAAGCGCTGAAGAAGTTCGAAGGCAAGCCCGTCGGCGAACTTCTCGACGAGCGCTACAAGAAAATCCGCAAGCTGGGGGTCTTCGAAGAACGGTGACCGAAGACGCCTCCGTCCAAAGAGAGCTCGCCGCCGTCAAGGGCACGAAGGACATCCTTCCCAAAGAGGTCGAGAGCTGGCAGACACTCGAGCGCCTGGCCCGGGAGACCTTCGAGCTCTACGGTTATCGGGAGCTGAGAGCCCCGGTTTTCGAGTCCACGGAGCTTTTCGAAAAAGGCACCGGTCAGACCTCCGACATCGTTACCAAGGAAATGTACACGTTCACCGACAAGGGCGGCCGCTCGCTGACCTTGAGGCCCGAATACACTCCCTCCGTCGTCCGGGCCATCATCGAGCACCGGCTCGACCTGGAGGTCGAGCCCATGCGTTACTATTACATGGGCCCGATGTTCAGGTACGACAAACCCCAGAAGGGGCGATACCGCCAGTTCCACCAGGTCGATATCGAGGTCTTCGGCGAGAAGGACGCGGCCGTCGACGCCGAGATCATCGAGATGGCCGACTCCCTCCTGCGCAAGCTCGGCGTCGCCGGGACGGAGATCCTGGTCAACTCGGTCGGCTGCCGCGCGTGCCGGCCGGCCTACAGCCAGGCCCTGCGCGAAGCGGCCGGGAAACGCAGGTCCGACCTCTGCCCCGACTGTCAAAGAAAAGCGGAGACCAATCCTCTGCGCATCTTCGACTGCAAGGTGGAATCCTGCCAGGCCGTCGCCCGGGCGTTCCCCGCGATCCAGGACTTTCTCTGCGACGAATGCCGCGATCACTTCACGAAACTCCTGGCCGGCCTCGACCTCTTCCGCATCGACTACCGCGTGGAACCCCGGCTTGTCCGCGGTCTGGACTATTACACCAAGACGACCTTCGAGATCGTCTCCTCGCATCTCGGGGCCCAGAACGCCCTGCTCGGCGGGGGCCGCTACGACGACATGATGAAGGATTTCGGCGGCCCCGACATCTGCGGCATCGGCTTCGCCATGGGCATGGAGCGGGTCCTGTCGATGGCTCGCATCGCGCCGCCGAAGCGCACGCTTCTTTACCTCGCCTACCTCGGCGACAACGCCAAGAGAGCGGGCCTGGAACTGGCCCGCTATTTCCGGGCGAACGGGGTCGAATGCCTGGTCGAATTCAAGGACCGGGGGATGAAAGCGCATTTCGGCCGGGCCAACAAGCTCGACGCGGCCTGGGTCCTCGTCGTCGGCGAGGACGAGATGAAGAAAGGCCGGTTCGGGCTCAAAGAAATGGCGACGGGTCGCCAGGTCGAAGGGACGCGTGAAGAGCTCTTGGCGCTCCTCCTAAACACATAGCGCGGAATAGAGGCACCATGTTGAAAAGAACCGTGTACTGCGGCGAGTTGCGGGCGGAACACGAGGGCCGGGAGGTCGTTCTCTGCGGCTGGGTCCACAAGACCCGCGACATGGGACACCTTGTCTTTGTCGACCTCCGCGACCGCGAGGGCTTGGCCCAGATCGTCTTCCAGTCCGACCGGCTCGAGCTCGCCGAAGCGGCCAAGAAGCTGCGCAACGAGTTCGTCGTCGGCGTGCGCGGTCGCGTCCGCCGCCGTTCGGCCGTGAACAAGGACCTCCCCACGGGCGAGGTCGAGGTCGAGGCCCTCGAGCTCCACATCTTCGCCGCCTCCAAGGTGCCCCCCTTCGTCGTCGCCGATCCGCCCCAGGCCTCCGAAGAGCTGCGCCTGAAATACCGCTACCTCGACCTGCGCCGGCCCAAGATGCAGCGCCATATCCGACTGCGGCACGAGGCCGCCCTGGCGGTCCGTAACTACATGAGCAAGAACGGCTTCCTTGAGATCGAGACACCTATACTAGCCAATCCCACGCCTGAGGGGGCGCGCGATTTCCTCGTCCCGAGCCGCGTCTGCAAAGGCCGCTTCTACGCCCTGCCCCAGTCGCCCCAGCAGTTCAAGCAGACCTTGATGGTCTCCGGTTTCGACCGCTATTTCCAGATCGTCCGCTGTTTCCGGGACGAGGCTCTCCGGGCCGACCGCCAGCTCGAGTTCACCCAGATCGACATCGAGACAAGCTTCATCGACCGCGAAGATTTTTTCGCCCTCAACGAGGGACTCATGGAAGTCCTGTTCGCTCTTGTCGGCCGGAACCTCGAGCGCCCCTTCCCCCGGCTGCCCTATGCCGAGGCCATGGAGAAATTCGGCTCGGACAAGCCCGACTTGCGCGTGCCGCTCGAAATGCGGGACCTGACAACGGTCGCATGCGGGACGGGGTCGGAGATGATCAAAGCCGCCGTGGCCGGGGGCGCGGAGGTCAAAGGCCTGCTCGTTCCCGGCGCCGGTTCGCTTTCGCGCAGCCAGCTCGACAAGCTGGGAGAGAAGGCCAAGTCGCTCGGGGCCAAGGGCCTCGTTTGGATCAAGAAGCAGGACGGCTGGAAGTCGTCGCTCAAGCTGGAGGCCGTAGACTATGAAAAGATCTGGGCCGCCCTGGGCGGCGCCGACGCCGACCTGGCGCTTCTCGTCGCCGACAAGAAAGCGACGGCCCTCAAGGTCCTCGGCGAGATCCGCCGGACCTGGCCCCTCGAGGACGCCGCCCATCGCGACAGCCTCAAATTCTGCTGGGTGACGGACTTCCCGCTCTTCGAGTGGAGCGAGGAGGAAAAGCGCTTCGTCTCCATGCACCACCCCTTCACCTCGCCCTACGAAGAAGACCTCCCTCTCCTCGAAACACACCCCGACCAGGTCCGGGCCAAGGCCTACGACCTCGTCCTCAACGGCACCGAGGTCGGCGGCGGCTCGATCCGGATCCACGACATGGCCATCCAGCGCCGCATCTTCAAGTCGCTGGGGTTAACGGACCAGGAGACCGAGGAGAAGTTCGGCTACTTCCTTGAAGCCCTGGGCTACGGCGCCCCACCCCACGGCGGCATCGCCCACGGCTTCGACCGCCTGGTCATGTTCCTCGCCGGCGAGGAATCGATCCGCGAGGTCATCCCCTTCCCCAAGACGACCGGGGCCCTGGACCTCATGACCGGGTCGCCCTCTCCGGTGAACACGCGGCAACTCGACGAGCTCGGCCTCAAAATCAAGGGCTGAAGCTCAAGCCGAGGGAATTGACATTCCTCTCCTCGGCAGGCACGCTGAGCTTTAAAGGGGGCCAGGGATGCCAGAAGAGGGCCTTAGCATCGAATATAGCTCGCATCCCGCGGAAGGCAGGTCACTATGAAGCGCTTTGCCTTCGCTATTCCTCTCATCTTAATTCTCATATTCCCCGGCTGCCGGAAAAACGAAGATCCAGTCCGACGTTCCATGGAACAAGGGGTTGAGGTCGTCACGAGCGACCCGGGATTCGATCGATCGTCTCCCGGGCGGATCTTAGAATTAAAGCAGGAAGCGGCTATCGATCTCTCCACGGCAGACCTCGTCCAGCGGGGCCTGGCCGATCCGGCGGCTTTCGACGTCGACTCGGAGGGCAACGTCCTCGTTTGGAGCCAATCGTCCACCGATCTTCATTTCTTCAAGTTTTCCGCCGCGGGAGTCTTGCTGTCGTCCTTCGGACGCGCCGGACAGGGACCCGGCGAAGTTCGTTATTTGACGAGCGTATATTTCGAGGCCAACGGCGAACTCATGGCCTGGGATAATGCCCAGGGCAAAATGGTTTTTTTCGATGGGCGCGGCGTCTTCTTGCGGCAAAACTCTCTGTTGCGGCGCCCCTGGCAGATCATCCCTCTCGGTGATGGTCGTTATGTCACGCAAGAGCAGCAATCGGCTCCAGCGGAACGCATGGGTCTTTGGACAGTCCTGATATGCGGCCCGGATCTGGCACCCGTCCGGGAGATTGGCCGAAGGACGATCAGTTGGCCTGGCCCCGGACGCAAGTTTTCTGCGCTCAGTCCGCCAGTCGTCCTTGGGGTCTCTAAGAGCTACGTCTTTTATGGGAACAGCGAGAACGGATACGAGATCAAGTGCTTTGACAAGGGGGGCCGGCTCAAAAGGATTATCCGCAAGGTCTATCAGGCCGTACCTCTATCGGCGGAGGATCGGGGGAACCTGGCCAAGATCTACGAGGGATTTCCGCCGGAATTCATGGCCAATTTGGAATACCCAGGATCGTTTCCGCCTTTCCAGATGGGCTTCGCCGACGACGAAGACCGGCTTTTCATCATGACCTACGAGAGATCGGGAGAGAAGGGACATTACTGGTACGACGTCTTCGGGCCGGACGGAGCGTACGCCGGGCGCGTCAGCCTCGGCAATTACGGAACCCAAGGCGGGTCCCAAGGCATTCTCTTCGCGTCGGCCAGGCGGGGTCGCATCTATCATCTGCGGGAAAACAAGGACGGATATAAGGAACTCGCTATTTGGAGGATAAGATAGGGCCCGGGTCCCGCCCAAGGATCACGGACGGCGGGTCTCGGCGATGAAGGCGCCGGGGATGCCGAGCAGGGCGAAAATAAAGGTCTTCCAGAGGATGGGCATCCATGCAGAGCCGGCAGCCGCGACCGGTGAAGCTATAAAACCGGGGAATAACGGCGCGAGATAGGTGTTGACGAGCCCATAGGCGAGACCGACAAGCGCGCCGGCCGTGATCCCGGCCACGACCCGCTTCCCCATCTTGGCCCGCCGTGACCACAAGGACGCCAGGAAGCCGGCGGCGATCGGCGCTAGGAAGACCGCCCACCAGACATCCTTCAGCACCGGCAGGCGGCCGGCCGAACGGACAAAAAGGAATTCCACGATCGCGGTGAACGCCGCGCCGATGACGGCTGCCGCCGGGACGGCCCACCAGCTCGGTCGTCTTGCCGCGGCGAGCTCGTCCCGCTTCCGGATCCTGATGCCGAGACTCAGCGGATAATTGTAGAAGGCGTCGAACACGGCGTGCTCGAGCCAGGCCCCGCGCTCGCCGAAGACCGGGATGACGTGGACGGCCTCGGTGGCCCAGTGGCCGGCCATGAACCGGGCCAGCTCGGGGAAGCGGTAGGCCATCTGAAGGGGGAAGGCCAGGTAGCCGATGATCTTGAAGAAGCCGACCGGCAGGGCCAATTTGTAGTCCTTGAAGTTCCTCTCCTTGAGGCAGACTCCCAGGACGTAGAAACCGCGGACGAGCGAGCCGGGCGAGACGGGCAGAAGGTTGAAGGCGCCGACCATCAGTGCCGCCCGGCCCGTGGCTTCGGCCCAGCCGAACTCGGGATGGCTGAGAACATAGACGACGGCGATCGTCAGGAAGACCGTCTCCGAGACGAAGAGCGTGGCCAGGTGGACGGCCAGGCTCTTCAGGTACTTCTGGATAAAGGGCTCTTCGATCTGGGCCAGGATGTGCGCGGCGTCCTCCTCGCTGAGCATCCGGTTCTTGCGGCCCTCCTCGACCATGTCGCGCAGCCACTTCTCCCGGACCGCCGGCTTGAAATAGAGCTGGACGGGTTTGACGAACATGAGATAAAGGCGTTGCTTGAAAAAAGCCTTGTCCGTCAGGAACCTGTGCACTCCCGCCGGGAGGACGGCCAGCGGCCGGTGGAGAAGATAGAGTCCGGGCTTGCGGGCGATGGCCATGGTCCGATCGTCGCTCACGCGTCCCGCGCGGTGCCAGCGGATGAGGGCTTCGGCCACGTGCCCCCGGAAGGCGCGGCCGAGGTAGCCGGCCTTCGCGAGGAGCGCCCCGGCATGCCGGCGATAGTCCCGCCGCCCCCAAAGTTTACGGACGAAAGGCCCAAGGAGCGGGACGAGCCAGAGGATCCAAAGCCCGGCCGCCCGCCCCGGATATTTCAGCAGAAAGAGGGCCGGAGTGAGGACGGGCAGGAGGCCGAGGAACAGGAAGATGACCGCCGCGAACCGGCTTTTCCGCAACCGGCCGGCCGCCTCCGGGCCGGCCATGCGCCGGATCTCCCAGCCCCGGACCCAGGCGCGGTGGATCGCCGTCCAAAGCCGCGGCTGCGTGATCAGCCGGATATGGTGATGGGCGATGTCGGGCAAGGAATCCCGGTAGGCCTCGTCGGCTCTCTTGAGCTCTTCGAGGGCTCCGGGCATATCGGCGAAGGCGGTGCCGTGCGCCGCCACATAGGATCCGAGCTTGCGGAGGTCGCCCCGGTCGAACTGGACAAGACTGCCCCGCGCCACGCCCCGGGCGATGAGCTTGAGATCCGCGGGACACTGCGGCAGGAATGGCAGGAGGGCCATGCCGGCCCGGAAATCGACGGCGACGAGTCCGCGCTCCGGGTCGGCGTCCGCTTCCAGGCGCTTGAGGGCGTTCGGCTGGCTTTTCATCGTCCACCATTCGTACTGGCGGGCGAGCTCGGGGGCACCCATGTCGTGCATGAGGCCGACGAGGTCCCTCATGAACGTCCGCTTCGTCCGGTATTCCGGCGAGCTCAGGCCCTCCGCCGGACGGTCGGGCTTCCAATCCAGCCGGGCGAAGAGGTTGTCGTCGATCTCGTAGCGCCAAAGCCGGCCGTCGACCCACTCGCTGAGCTCGCCGCAACTGCCGAGCGCCGGGTCGACGAGTGTGGCGATGACGTCGACGACGGCCCGCTCCGAGCCCAGCCGTTCCCGCGCGCCGCGGCGGATGAATTTCTGCCACAGGGCCCCGGCCCGGGCGGCGTCGGGATTGACCTGGGGCGCGAACGGCCCCTGGAACCCGATCCCGTAGAGGAGATTGCGGATGAAGCGCCCGAAGCCCGAAACGGGAACGAGGATCTTCAGGGCGCAGACCCGGCCCGGTTCGAGGCCCTCGATGGGCCCTTCGGGAGAATCGACCTCGAGGACCCGGACCCTGTAGACCTGACCGGCGAATCCCCCGCCGACATGCCGTTCGATGGAAAGCCCGACGTGGGCCGGCCGGGGGGGCCAGACTCCGAGGATGTCGTATTCGAGGACCTCTCCCGGCTCATGGCGCCGGATGCGGAGAGGCCGGAAAAGGGACGCGGCCGCGAACCGTCCTTTGAGTTCGCGGACGGCGTCGAAAGGAGGGGGGCTGTCTGTCATGGTCGATCTTTCTCGATCTTCGGATGAACGAGGCCGCCGCGGCCGCTCGACGCCGAAATGACAACGGCTCGTTCTTTAGCCGTTACCGGGTTTTGATCTCCTCTCCCGTCATCGGGTCGGTCAGGTTGATCCTGTGGACTTTGCCCAGCTTATCGAGCGGGCCGGGCCACTTGTCGCCGCCCTTGTTGCAGGGCTCGAAGTCGCCTACGACCATGATGGCGGCCTTGTCCGGATGGACGTATTTCGCCGCGACTTCCTGGACGCGGGCCTTGGTGACGGCCTGGATCTTCGCCCGGTACGTTTTGTAGTAGTCCATGGGCTTGCCGGTCATTTCCAGGTTGGCGAAGCTCGACATCGTCGCTTGCGCGGACTGGAAGGCGTCGGCGAAGCTCTCCAGGTAGTAGTTGATGGCCGTTTCCATCTCGGCGTCGCTCACCGCCTCCGTCCGGATGCGGTTGAACTCGGCCAGGATGAGCGAAATGGCGTAGCCGACGGTCGAGGACTTGGTCTGGACGTAGCCCGAGAACGTGCCCGGAAAGCCCCAGCGATAGGCGAACCGGCTGCCCTGGCTGTAAGAAAGCCCCTCGTCGGAGCGGACTTTCGTCGTGATCCTCGAGGTGAAGCTGCCGCCGCCGAGGATGAAGTTCATGATCTGGACGGCGAAGTAGTCCGGGTTGGTGTCCTCGATACCGAGGTGGCCGAGGTTGACGTAGCCCTGATTGATGGCCTTCTGGATGAAATAGACGCCCGGCTCGGGGGATGGGAACGACTTCGGGAGCGCGGGAAACGCGACGGGTTTGCCTTTCCATCCGGCGGCGAGCTTGTTGATCTTGGCCTTGAGGTCGGCCTTGGAGAAATCCCCCGCGACGGCCAGGATGACGTTCTTGGGCGAGAAGTACCCGGCGTGAAAGGCTTTCAGATCGGCCGCCGTGATCCCCTCATAAGAGGCCTTGGTCGGCCGCCAGGTCAGGGCGTTGTCGCCGTAGAGGAGCCGTTCGTACTCCCGGCTGAGAACACCGTTCGGCTGGTCGTTGGCCTGGCGGAGCTGCTCGACGAAGCGGGCCTTGGCCAGCTTCAACGGCTCTTCGCGGAACTCCGGATTCATGAGGACGTCGAAGAAAATGGCCAGGCCTTCGTCGAGGTCCTTGCTCAGGACCGATAGGGTCAGCATCGAGGTCCTCTCCCCGACGTTGAAATTCAACGAGCCGCCGAGGAAGTCGATACGTTCCTCGATGGCCGTGCCTTCGCGGGTTTTGGTCCCGCCTTTGATGAGCTGATCGCCGAGGACGTTGTCCAAGCCGGACTTATCCTTCGGCGCATAGAGGCCGCCGCAATGGACGATGGCCGTGATGTTGAAAAGGGGCAGGCCGCGGTCTTCCTGGACGTAGGCGCGGAGGCCGCCCGCGTATTCGACGCGGAACGTCTTGGGGTCCGGCGGTTCGAACTTGAGGGCCGAGTATTTGAGCTCTGAGGGGTGCCGCGCCTGGCCCAGCCCCAGGCTGACGAAGACGAAAACGATCGCGAGAGTGGCTATGACTGTTCTTTTCATGTCGCCCTCCTTACCGGCCCGACTTCCGGGTGTAGATGGCCGTGAGGCTGTTGTCCTTGAGGAAGTAGGTGGCCGCGACGCGCTTGATGTCGTCGTTGGTCACTTTTTTAAGGTCGTCGAGGTCGGTGAGAATGGACCGCCAGCCGCGCATGAGTTCGGCCCGGCCGACCCGGCTGGCCAGCCCGGCGTTGCTCGCCAGGCCGCGGATGAAGGCCGCCTCGCCCTTGTTCTTGGCCTTTTGGATCTCCTCCTCCGTCAGGCCGTCCTTCTTGATCTTGTCGATCTCGGCCCAAATCTCCTTCTCCAGGTCCTCGGGCTTGACGCCCTTGTCCACGCGCGGCGTCGCGTTGAATTGGAAGGCCCCGACGTACCACTGCGGCCGGCTCGAGGCCGAAGCGCTGACGGCCAGTTGTTTTTCTCTGACGAGGATCTTGTAGAGACGGCCCGTCCCGCCGCCCCCGCCCATGCCGCGGCCGCCGCCTCCTCCGGAGCCCAGCGTGCCGGCCAGGATGGACAGGGCGGGCGTATCGGGATGCCCGTCGGGCGGCATATGGAACATCATCCGCAGGCTCGTCGCCGCCGGGCCTTCACCGTAGAGCCTTTTCTCGCTGTACTGGGGCGGCTCGCCGGTCCGGATGGGCTCGAGGTCCGGCCCCTTGGGGATGCGGCCGAAATATTTCTCGGCCATGGCGATGACCGCGGCCGGGTCGAAATCGCCGACGTAGATGGCCACGGCGTTGTTCGGAACGTAGTAGCGGTTGTGGAATTCGACGAGGTCCTGTTTCGTCATCTTCTTCAGGTCATCCATCCAGCCGATGACGTCCCAGTGATAGGGCGAAGCCGCGAAGAAGGCGGCGTCGACCTGCTCGCCGAAGAAGTAGCCCGGCTGGTTTTCGCTGAGCCGGCGCTCCTCCATGATGACGTCCTTCTCGGAATAAAACTCGCGGAAGCGGGCGTTCATCAGCCGGTCGGATTCCATGAGCATCTGGAGCTCGATCTTATTCGAGGGCAGGGTGACGTAGTAGCCCGTCGTCTCCTGGCTGGTCGAGGCGTTAAGACCCGTGCCGCCGTTCTTCATGTACTGGGTCCAGAGGTCGTCCTTGATGATGAGGGCCTTTTCGGCGGTAACGAGGGCGTCATATTCTTTCTGCCAGGCCGCGATCTTGGCCGGGTCACCGTCGGTCTTCCAGTATTTTTCGCGGTAGATCTTGCCCATGAGCTCGTCGATCTGTCCGTCGATCTTGGCGTCCGCGGCGTAGTCCGTGACACCCATGACCTCGGTACCTTTGAACATCAGGTGCTCGTGGACATGGGCGCTCCCGGTGATGCCCGGGCGCTCGTTGATCGAGCCCACCTTGAAATAGATGTGGCAGACGACGCGCGGGACGCCCGGCTTGGGGATCATCAGGATCTTCATGCCGTTTTGGAGGACGTGCTCCTTGACGTCCAACGTGACCCCGGCGCCCCTGGCGAACGCCGCCAGGACGAACGCCGATACAACGAGTGTTAGGATGCGTTTTCTCACCTTCGACACCTCCTCCGAGTTTTGAATATCAAATATATTTTTTAAGCCTTTTCGTTTTCTCCAGGGCGGCGACGATCTCCTTGACCCTCTGGTCGAGGGCCGCGTCGCAGACGAGCAGGGCGTCGCCGGCCTCGACGACGACGATGTCGCGGACGCCGATGAGGGCGGTCAGCCGGCCCGGATTCCAGACAAGGCAATTCCTCGCGCCCAGGGCCAACACTTCGCCGCGGCACGCGTTTCCGCTGCCGTCCCGGGGCCAGATATCGAAGAGGGTCGACCAGGCGCCGACGTCCGACCAGCCGAAATCCCCGTCCGCCATAAGGACGCCCTCGGCCTTCTCCATCAGCGCATAGTCGATGGAGAGCGCCGGGGCCAGGGCGAACGCGGCCCGAAGCTTTTTCCCGTTCCCCGACCTCAAGGCCCCGACGATGCTGTTCCATGCGGGCAGAAGCTCGGGGGCAAAGACTTCGAGCTTTTCGGCGAACACGTCCGCCCTCCAGAGAAAAATCCCCGAATTCCAGGCGTATTCCCCTGAGGCCAGGTACTCGTCGGCCTGGGTCAGGTTCGGTTTTTCCTTGAACCCTTGGACCGGATAGAAGACGGCTCCGCCGATCTTCCGGCCCTTCTCCCTGTCGTGGCGGATGTAACCATAGCCGGTGGCCGGATAGGCCGGCGGAATGCCGAAGGTGATGAAGGCCCTCTCCTTGGCGGCCGCTTCGACGCCCGCCGAGAGGATACGCAGGAACCGCTTTTCGTCCCGGATGAGGTGGTCGGCCGGGAGGACGGCCACGATGGCCTCGGGGTTCTCCAGCCAGACCCGCGCCGTCGCCAGCATGAGCGCCGGGGCCGTGTTACGGGCCGACGGTTCGACGACGAAATTCGCAGCGGGAAGCCGCGGCAGCAGCTTTCGGGCCAGCCTCGTCGAGGCGGCGTCGGCGACCAGGGTGACCCGGCGCGCGGGGACGAGCGGCCGGACACGCCGGACCGTTTCGACGAGCAGGGGCTCTCGGCCGGTGATGCTGAGGAACTGCTTCGGTTTGGACGCCCGGCCGAGCGGCCAGAACCGGGTGCCCCGGCCCCCGGCCAAAACGACGGCCCGGACGTCCCGGACCGCTTTTCCCGCCCCGCCCCGGCCGATCCGTTCCCTCATGACGGCCCGAGCGTGTTGATGGTCCTCTGGAGGACGCCGCGGACCTCCTTCTGGATGGCGGCCAGGTCCGCTTCCGTGTCCGCCTCGAACCGGAGCACGATCACGGCCTGGGTATTCGAGGCCCGGACGAGACCCCAACCCTTGGGGAAGATGGCCCGGACGCCGTCGATGTCGATGACCGGATAGCGGGCGGCGAGTTCGCGGCGGACCTCGTCGACGATCTTGAACTTGACCTCGTCGGAAGCGTAGATCCGGATCTCCGGGGTCGAATACGTCTTCGGCAGACCGGCCAGCATCGCCGAGAGCTTCGTCCTCGACCGCGACAGGATCTCGAGGAGCCTGGCCGAGGCGTAGATCGCGTCGTCGAAGCCGAACCAGCGGTCGGCGAAAAAGATGTGGCCGCTCATCTCGCCGGCGAGGGGCGCCTTCTCTTCCCTGATCTTTTGTTTGATCAGCGAGTGGCCCGTCCGCCACATGATCGGCCGGCCGCCGAGCTTTTCGACCTCGTCGTAGAGGACCTTCGAGGCCTTGACCTCGGAGATGACGGCCGCCCCCGGCCGGGCCGGGAGGATGTCGCGGGCGAAGACGATGAGCAGCTGGTCGCCCCAGAGGATCCGCCCTTCGTCGTCGACGACGCCGATCCTGTCGGCGTCGCCGTCGTAGCCGATGCCGAGCTCGGCGCCGCTCTCGCGGACCTTGGCGATGAGTTTTTCCATGGCCTCCGGCAGCGTCGGGTCGGGGTGGTGGTTGGGGAATCGGCCGTCCGGCTCGCAAAACATGTCCACCACCTCCGCGCCCATCCTCCGGAAAAGCGGTACGGCCACAGCGCCGCCGGTGCCGTTCCCGCCGTCGATGACGACCTTGACCGGCCGGGAGAAGCGGACGTTCCCCGCGACGTAGTCCTGGTATTCGGTCACGACATCGAGCGCGGTGACGCGGCCTTGGCCGCGGGGGAAGACGCCCTTGCGGACGATCTCGTACAGGGCCTGGATCGTTTTTCCGTAAAGCGTGTCCTCGCCGGACATCATCTTGAAGCCGTTATGCTCGGGCGGATTGTGGGAGCCGGTGATCATGACGCCGGCCTCTTTCTTCTTGAAGAACACGGAGAAGTAGAGCAGCGGCGTGGGGACGACCCCGAGGTCGGCGACATCGCAACCCGTGGAGAGAAGGCCGCGGATGAGGGCCCGGCCGAATCCGGGCGAGCTCAGCCGGCAGTCCTGTCCGACGGCGACGTCCTTCTGGCCGCGGCCGATGAAGAACGTGCCCATCGCCCGGCCCAGGGTTTCGACGACCGCCTCGTCCAGGTCCTGGCCGACGATGCCTCGGATGTCGTATTCCCTGAAGATCTTCGGGTTGATGTCCAAATCGACCTCCTTGACGGGGACCCCTATCTCTCTCTATATATTATTTATTATCTATTGCTTACAAAATATCCGCCGGATATCATCCGGCCGCAGGCGCCCTCCCCGTCTGACGCCTCCGCGCTAAGCTAGCCCCGATGAACGCCTTGAAAAGCGGATGCGGGGCCAGGGGCTTGGATTTGAACTCGGGATGGAACTGACAGCCTAGGAACCACGGGTGGTCGGGGGCCTCGACGATCTCCACCAACCCGTAGTCCGGGTTCATTCCGGAGAAGACCATGCCGGCGTCGGCCAGGGCGTCCTTGTAGCTCGGGTTGAACTCGTACCGATGGCGGTGACGCTCCGAGATCTTGAGGGCATGGTAGGCCCGATGGGCGACCGAACCCTTGACCAGGTCGCATCGATATTGGCCCAGCCGCATCGTCCCGCCCATGTCGCAATCCCTGTCCAACTCGCGCCAGCGGACGATGATCTTGTGCGGGGCGTCCGGCGCGAACTCCGTGCTGTTGGCTTTCTTCAGCCCGGCGAGCGAGCGCGCGTACTCGATCGAGGCGCATTGCATGCCCAGGCAGATGCCGAAGAAGGGGATCTTGTTCTCGCGGGCGTACGTGACGGCCCGTATCTTGCCCTCGATCCCCCGCTTGCCGAAGCCGCCGGGGACGAGGATGCCGTCCTTTGATCCCAAGATCTTCGTCGGGTCGTCCTTCTCCAGGGCCTCGGCTTCGATCCAGTCGATCTTGACCTTGACCCGGTTGGCCAGCCCACCGTGGATGAGCGCCTGGTTCAAGCTCATGTAGGAATCTTGGAGGCCGGCGTACTTGCCGACGAGCCCGATCTCGACCTCGTCCTTGGGGTTTTTGATCCGGTCGACCATGGCCTGCCACGCGGCGAGATTCTTCTTGCGGCGCGGCAAACGGAGCATTTTGAGGATGGCGGTGTCCAGCCCTTCCTTAGCGAAGTTAAGAGGTATATCGTAGATCGAATCGACGTCCTTGGCGGTGATGACGGCATCGACAGGGACGTTGGTGAACAGCGCGATCTTGGATTTAATGTCGGCCGAGAGCTCGCGCCCCGTGCGGCAGAGAAGGATGTCCGGCTGGATGCCGATCGCCCGCAGCTCCTTGACGCTGTGCTGGGTCGGCTTGGTCTTAAGCTCTCCAGAAAAACCGATGAAGGGGACGAGGGTCAAGTGGACGAAGAGCGTATTGCCGGCCCCCAGGCCGAGCCGCATCTGTCTCGTGGCTTCGAGAAAGGGCAAGCTTTCGATGTCCCCCACTGTCCCGCCTATCTCGCAGATAACAATATCGTTGCCGTCGGCCACGGATTCGAACGCGCTCTTGATCATGTCCGTTACGTGGGGGATGACCTGGACCGTCTTTCCCAAGTATTCACCTTTCCGCTCTTTCCGGATGATGGATTCGTAGATCTTTCCGGCCGTCCAGTTGTGGGCCCGCGTCGTCTTCGCCGACGTGAACCGTTCGTAGTGGCCGAGGTCGAGGTCCGTTTCGGCCCCGTCGTCGGTGACGTAGACCTCGCCGTGTTGGAACGGGCTCATCGTTCCCGGATCGACGTTGAGGTAGGGATCGAACTTCTGGATGGTGATCCTGTAACCGTGGCTCTCCAGGAGCCGGCCTATGGAGGCCGAGGCAATGCCCTTGCCCAAACCCGAAATGACGCCGCCCGTGACGAAAATATACTTGCTCATGAATACGCCTTCCAGGAAATTGACCCCCCGATTATATCCTTCGGACGCTCCGCACTCAAGCGGAGAAAACGGGCCCGGGCGATCCCTCCGCGCCCATCCGCGGTCAGGCGCCGGCCGGCTCTTTGGCCGAGGCGGCGGGCTTGGCGGCGCCCTTCGTCTGGCAGCTTGCTTCGAGATACGCGCCTTCTTCGACGAGAAGGACCGGCGACTGGATGGTCCCGAACACGCGGCCCTTGTTGTGGATCTCGATCTTCTCGGTCGCCTGGAGGGTGCCCCGGATCTCGCCGTTGATGACGAGTTGTCCCACCTTGACGTCGGCCTCGACCTTGCCTCTCTCCCCGATGACGAGAAGCGAATCCGAGTTGATCGTGCCCTTGAAATGGCCTTCGATCCGGAAGGACCCCTTGAAGGTCAGGTCGCCTTTGAATTCCGAATCCATGTCGATCAAACCGGCCAGCTTGGTTTCGTTCAATTCGCGCGGCTTGTCTTTCATGAGCTTGCTCCTTTGATCCTGTCGTAGATCCGATTCAGGTCGTCCAGAGAGAAGTAATAGATCTTGACCACGCCCTTGTTCCGATTCCCGGCGACGAGGACCTTCGTCCCCAGGCTCTTGAGCATCTCCTCCTGGAGAGAGTGGAGATCGGGGTCGGCCAGGCTCCTCTGGGCGCGAGGCGCCTTTTTTTTCAGCCGGTTGACCAGGGCCTCGGTGTTCCGGACCGACAGGTTCCTATCGATGACCTGGCGGCAGGCGTAGAGCTGGGTTACCGAATCCTCGACGGCCAGCATGGCCCGGGCGTGTCCCATGGTGATCGTCCCGTCGGCCAGACGGTCCTGGATCTCTTGGGGCAGCTTGAGCAAGCGGAGGTAATTCGTGACTGAGGACCTGTCCTTCCCAACCTTGTCGGCGAGCTCGTGCTGGGCATAGCCGTGGTCATCGATGAGTCTCTGGTAGGCATGGGCGATCTCCAGGGCATTCAACTCCTCGCGGTGGATATTCTCGATGAGCGAGACCTCGAGCTGCTTGTCCTTGGGGATGTTCCGGATAAGGACCGGGATCTTGCGCAAACCCGCCCGCTGGGCGGCTCTCCACCGCCGTTCCCCGACGATGATCGTGTAATGATCATCCTCCGGAGCTACGATCACCGGCTGCACGATACCCGTCTCCTTGATCGATTGGGCCAATTCGTCAATCGTTTTGTCGTCGAACCTCGTCCGCGGTTGAAAGGGGTTCGGCTTGACGTCCTCGAGGTCCAGCTCGGCGAACCTCTCGTCTTTCAGGATGCTGAACTCGTCCGGGATGAACGCTCCCAGGCCTTTTCCCAAGGCTTTCTTGTTCATCTTCGAATGATCTCCTCGGCGAGGCTGAGATAGGCCTCGGCCCCTTTGGATTTGATATCATAAAGGATGATCGGCTTTCCGAAACTCGGCGCTTCGGCTAGCCGGACGCTGCGGGGAATGACGGCATCGAACATGATGTTTTTCAATGACTTACGAATCTCCTCCGCGACCTGCTTAGAGAGATTGGTCCGTTCGTCGAACATGGTCAAGAGGATGCCCTCGATGGCCAGTTTGGGATTGAAGTAGGCCCGTACCGTTTCCAAGGCTTGAAAAAGGTCCGGGATCCCTTCCATGCAGAAAAATTCCGTTTGGACGGGGATGAGAAGCGAGTCCGCGGCTGTCAGCGCGTTGATCGTCAGAAAGCCCAAGGATGGAGGGCAATCAATGATGATGAAGTTGAAGAACCTTCTCGCTTTTTCGACCGCGTCGAAAAGCCGTTTTTCCCTTCGCTCGACCGCGTACAACTCGGCTTCGATGCCCGAAAGCTCAGGAGAGCAAGGACAGAGATAAAAATTCTCGAGGTCCGTCCCCAGAATGCAATCCATGAGGTCCCGGCCGTTCATCATCGCCTGGTATATTCCCTGCCCGGATGCTTTCGGCTTGGCCAATCCCAGCGTCGACATGCCTTGGGGGTCGAGATCGATGAGGAGAGTCCTTCGGCTCTTGAGAGCAAGACAGGACGAAAGGTTGATGGCGGTCGTTGTCTTTCCAACGCCGCCCTTTTGATTGGCTACGGCAATGATCTTATTCATCGTCCGGGCAAGTTCCACGTGAAACAGAGGCCCTCGAGACCCCTTTTTTCGCCTGGATCTCGAGATAAAGGCTCAAATTCTGGACTGCGGCCGGAGTCATGCCGGGAATCTTCCTGGCCTCGCCTAAAGTCGCGGGTCTCATTTTTTCGAGTTTCTCGATGGCCTCCGTGGTCAATCCCGAAACCCTGCGAAAATCGACGATCCTCGGTATTTTCATCGAATCGGACCGCCCCGATTTGGCGATCTCTCTCTCCTGTTTCTTGATGTAGCCTTCATATTTTGTCTCTGACTCGATATGCCTGCAATCCTCGTCGCTTAACGCGCCCGAGTATTTACCATATTCTAGCACACTTTTTAAGCCGATTTCAGGTTTTTTAAGATGTTCGAAGAGCGTCACGCTTTCCCCGGCGGCCGATTTCAGCCTGTTTTTCCTTAAAAACGAAACCGCGCTCGCCACGCGCTCCTTTTTTTCCTGGTAACTCTTCCAGACGCTTTCCGGTACGAGACCCAGGTTCCGGCCGTACTCCATGAGCCTGCGGTCGGCGTTGTCGATCCTCAGCAGGAGCCGGTATTCGGCCCTGGACGTGAACAGACGATAAGGCTCCTCGACGCCGGTCGTGACCAAGTCGTCGATAAGCACCCCGATATAGGCCTCGTCCCGTCTCAGGACGAACGGCGCCTTTTTCCGGATCGATAGAGCGGCATTGATCCCCGCCATTAGCCCCTGGGCGGCCGCCTCCTCATATCCCGAGGTTCCGTTGATCTGCCCGGCCAAGTAGAGACCCTTGATCTTTTTCGTTTCGAGAGTGGCCAGGAGCTCGGTAGGGGAGACGGCGTCGTATTCAATGCCGTAGGCAGGCCTAAGGACCTTCGCCCTGTCCAGGCCGGGGATAGTGCCCAAGATCTCACGCTGGACATCATAAGGTAAGCTCGAGGACATGCCGTTGATATAGATTTCCGTCGTTTCGAGCCCTTCCGGTTCGAGGAAGAACTGGTGGCGGGCGCGTTGGGGGAATTTGACCACCTTGTCCTCGATCGAGGGGCAATATCGAGGCCCGATGCCCTTGATCTTTCCGCCGTATAGGGGGGATTGATCGAGGTTGCGGCGAACGACCGCGTGGGTGTCCGCATTGGTGTAACCCAGGTAGCAGATGACTTTGTTTTGGAGCCGTGCGCTCGTTCTGTAGGAAAAAGGCACCGGCTCCTCGTCTCCCGGCTGGGGCGTGAAAGAGCCCCAGTCGATAGTGTCCCTGTCCAAGCGCATGGGCGTGCCTGTTTTCAGGCGAAAAACCCTCAGGCCCAGCGTTTTCAGCTGCTCCGCGAGATCCACCGAAGGCGGTTCGTTCGCCCGTCCGGCCGAATAACTCCGGAGCCCGATATGGATCATCCCGTTGAGGAAGGTCCCCGGCGTCAAAATGACCGTTTTTCCCTCAAGGCGGGTGCCGTCCAGGGTTATCACCCCTCGGGCGGCTCCCCGCGTGACCAGGACTTCGGCGACGATGCCCTGGAAGACCGTCAGTTTTGGCATCCTTTCGAGCCGGTATTTCATGGCCAGCCGGTAGGCCGCCTTGTCGCACTGAGCCCGGGGGGCCTGAACCGCCCCGCCTCTGCTTCGATTGAGAAGCCTGAACTGGATGCCTGTCTCGTCGGCCAGGAGGCCCATCAGGCCGCCGAGCGCGTCGATCTCCCGGACAAGGTTCCCCTTGGCCAGCCCGCCGATGGCCGGGTTGCAGGACATCTGGGCTATCGTCTCGAGATGGATGGTCACCAGGCAGGTCCTGAGGCCCATGGCGCTCGCCGCCGCGGCGGCCTCGCAGCCGGCATGCCCGGCCCCGACGACGATGACGTCGAACCCGTCTGCCGTCTTCATCCGGAGTCCCTATTTCCCCACGCAGAACCGACCGAAGATGTCGTCGATGACCTCGTCGATGCGCACTTGTCCCGTCATCTCGCCGATAAGGGGCAGGCAGCTGCGGAGCTCCTCGGCATAAAGTTCGATGGAGTGCCCCCTTGCCAGGAGTTCTGCCGCCCGCCTGAGGGCTTCGAGTATGGCCTGGAGGAGGTCTTTTTGCCGGATGTGGAGGATGACGTCCTCCTCTTTTGCTGGCCCCGGGGCGAATTGTCCGCGGATGGCACTCCTCAACTTGTCGATATTCCGGCCTTTCAGGGCTGAAACATCGATTGACGGGGATCCGCCAGCCAGCTCCCGGATCCTCCGCTTGTCGATTTTCGGGGGGAGGTCGGATTTGTTGAAAACGAGGAGCATCTTTTTTGCCCGGTATTTCCGGACCAGCCTTTCGTCCTCGCCGCTTTCCTTCCGGGAAGCGTCGAGGACGACGAGCAGGCCGTCCGCGTCCCGCGCGATCTTCTGCCCCCTGGCGATCCCCGTCTTTTCGACCGGATGGGCGGGTTTCCCCAGCCCGGCCATGTCCACGAGGTGGAAAACGATGTCGTCGATGACCAGCTTCTCTCTGAGATAATCCCTGGTCGTCCCCGGGAATGGCGTGACGATGGCCCTGTCTTCCTCGAGAAGCGCATTGAAAAGGGTCGATTTTCCGACGTTCGTCCGGCCCGTGATCGCCAGGAGGAGGCCCTCCCTAATGGCCCGCCCGGCTTCGTAGCCCGCGACAAGCCTCTCAACCTCGGCGGCCAAGGAATCGATGTTCCGGCCGTCCGCCGCGGATCCTGTCCTGAGCTTCTCCTCAGGGAATTCCAGGCCGGCTTCCACCTTGGAGAGCAGGGCGATGAGCTTGCCGCGCAGCCGGAATATCCTCCGGGATAAGCTCCCGCCGAGCTGACGGGAGGAGATCCGCGCCTGGGTCAGCGAGACGGACCTGATCAAGTCGTTGACGGCCTCGGCCTGGAGCATGTCGAGGCGGCCGTTAAGATAAGCGCGGAGCGTGAACTCCCCGGGCTGGGCCAGACGCGCCCCCGCCCTGGCGCCAAGCCTGAGGACGGCCTCGAGAACGGCCGGGCTGCCGTGCGCGCTCAGTTCGACGACGTCCTCCCTCGTATAGGACCGGGGGGCCTTGAAATACGTGAGGAATGCTTCGTCAAGCTCCGCTTTACGCTCCGGATCGCGGATCGTACCGAAAACCGGGCGCCGCACCGGGAACTGTTTTTTCGATCTTCTTTTCGGCTGGAAGATCTGCCCGGCCACCGTGAGGGCCCTTTTGCCGCTTATCCGGACGATCCCCAACCCGCCGAACCCCGGCGGCGTCGAGATGGCGATAATAGTGTCTTCGAGCATGGATCGGTTCTTGTCCGGTTCACCATTCTAAGTGACCCGCCCGCTAATAACAAGGGCCGAGGAGAGAGCCCCACCTCCGGCCGTCGCCCGTTATGGCAGTGATTACCGGCAGATCCCAGTCGGCCCCTTTTTTCGCCGGCCTTTTCTAGGGCCAACCTTTTAGCAACGTCGTTGAGGATCAGAGGCCGGGCGATGCGCGGGGCGACGACACAACGGCGTGGGGGCCCCCCACCCACCCGGAGCCGCTGATGCCGACGAGCTCTTAGGAGCGGCGAGGATGGATGGGGGTGACGCCGAGGGAGGAGGAGCCCCAAGCTAACAGGACCATTGGAAGCTCTGATCACCGCAGCGAACGAGGATGATGCCCGAGGACCCTAAGCGGCCGACGGAGGGGCGCGCCCCGCGCCTAAAATATCTTTATTGCGAGAGAGCTAATTCGCGAGGCCCGTGTTAACGGGGGAGGCGAAAAACTTTGACCTTCTTGAGGAAGCCGTCGCCGATGCTCTCGCTGCTGACGCCCCGGACCTCGTTGGCGACGATGTGGATGATTCGCCGCTCATAGGGGTTCATCGGTTCGAGGATCTCTTCCCGCCCCGAGTCCGACACCTGCTGGGCGACGCGTTGGCCGTATTCCTTGAGCTTCTTTTCTTTCCGCTTGCGGTAGAATTCGCAATCGACTTGGACCTTGATCGGCGAGATCTTGTTCAGGACGTGCTGGATCGCTAGGAGCAGCGACCCATCGTTCCTGAGAAGGATCGCCTTGTCCGGGCCGTCGAAGACGATGAAGATGATGTCCGGGCGCTTCTTGACCTGGAAGCTCAGCTCCAACGGGAAATGGGACAGGAACCGGGCGAGAAAGCGCTCGGCCGCGTTGTCCGCGTCCTCCTCCTTGGCCCAGGCGCGGATGACGATCTCCTTGCTCTTCAGGCCGAAGAGCCGGGTCTTCTCGGTGACGATCTCGTAGTTGAATTTTTCCCGGGGAAGCTTGAGCCGGTGCTCGGCCAGGCTGATGGCTTCTTCGAGGTTCCGGCCGTTGTACTCCGGCCTCTCATCGACCGGCTGTACGTTCTCGGGCTTGGTTTCGTTATCCATGGCAGCTCACTTTTTCCGGTGCATCATGCGGTTCATGATGGCCTGCTGGCCGATCTGAAGGACGTTCGTCGTCAGCCAGTAGAGGACCAGGCCGCTCTGGAAGTTCAAGAAAAATATGGTCATTACGAACGGCATGATGTACATCATCTTCGCCGTGGACGGGTCGGCCGAGGTCGGGGTCATCTTCTGCGAGATGAACTGGGTGATGCCCATAAGGACGGGCGTCACGTAATAGGGATCGCTCACGGAGAGATCGGTGAGCCAGAGCGCGAAGGGCGCGTGGCGGAATTCGACGGAGACGACGAGCATCCGGAAAACTCCCCAGAAGACAGGGAGCTGGATAAGCATGGGCAGGCAGCCGCCTGCCGGATTGACGCCGTGCTCCTTGTAGAGCTTCATCATTTCTTCGTTCATCAGCCGCCGCTGGGCGATATCGGATTTGGCCTTCTTGTACTTGGCCCGGATGGCCTTGACCTTGGGCTGCAGGTCGGCCATCTTGACCATCGATTTCGTCGAGCTGTACGTCAGCGGGAAGAAGATGATCTTGATGACGACCGTCAGCAGGATGATGGCGACCCCCCAGTTGGGGATGAGCGTGTGGAAGAACCGGACAACGACGAGGAGGATCTCGGCGATGCTGCCGAACATCCCGAAGCTGATGACCTTCTTGGCCTCGCTCCCGAACGCCTTGAGCGCCTCGGCGTCCTTGGGCCCGATGTAGGCCCGGCGGGGTGCCGTCACGTAGATAAAATAGGCCGGGACCTGGCCGGCCGTCTCCTTGAGGAAGACCGCTTGTCCCTTCTGGGACGGGAGGACGAACAGGGCGACGAAATAGTTATCTTCGTAGGCGGCCCAGTCCACAAAATTGTAATTGCTCGTTTCGGCCTTGTACTTCCTCTCCATCATCCGGAATACCTTCCCCCCGGTGTAGACTGCCGACCCCGTGCTGGCGCTGAAGCTCTTCTTCAGTTCTGCGGGGGTGGGGTTGCCTATGCCCGGGCCCCACAGGACGGAGGGGGAGACCGGCTGGCCGTCCTTCCATACCCGGATCTCCGTTTCCAGGGCATAGCTGCCACCGGTGAACCGGAAGGATTTCTCGGCCTTGACCGCGGCCCCGTCGGAGAAGACGAACCGGAGCTCGCCGCTGGCCCCGTCGCGGAGTTCGAGAGCGGTCTGCGAGGCCTCGAAGAGCGACGAGTTGAGGAGGCCGGCGAAGGCCGCGTCGTCGAGGCCCACGGAGAACGGGTAGCGGCCGATCTCCCCGGCCAAGGCGGGGACGAGCTCGAGGTCTTCCTTCAGGCTGTTCTTGTGGTTCTTGAGCTTCCAACTTTTGAGAACACCGCCCTTGTTCGTCCAGACGGCCTTGTAGAGCGATGTCTCGACGACGACGTCCGTCTCGGCCTGTCCGGCCACGGCGCCGAGGTCAGGGGCTGGAACGGCCTCGGCCGGGACCGGTTTGGCCTCGGCCGGCGCGTCCGGCTTGCTTTCCCGGGCCGCTCCGGCCGTCCCCGGCAGGGAAGGGGTGGGGGCCGCGGACGAAGTCTCGACGGGGGTCGCCATGGGCTTGTTGGGCTTAGCGACAAAGTACTGGTAGCCCATCAGCACCAGTAACGATAGGACGATAGCCAAGATGAGTCGTTTTTCCATACTCTCTCACTCTCAGGGCACGAGATCGATCCCGCCTTCGTGAAAAGGATGGCAGCGGAGAAGCCGCCTGATGCCCAGGAGGGCGCCCCTGAAGAAGCCATATTTTTCGATGGCCTCCTGGGTGTAAGCCGAGCAGGTGGGATGGTACCGGCAACGGGTGCCGAGGAGGGGGGAGAGGGTCAACTGGTACAACCGGATCAAGAAGAGCGCGGCGGCTTTCACGATGATATCCGTTTTCGAAAAATCGTTGTCAACGACGAGAAATAAGCTTCTTGGAACTCGGCCCAAGGGGCGTCTCCCGACTCCGGCCGGGCTATGACGATAAGGTCCATCGGCTCTCTCAGGAGTTCCTTGTGCCGGCGAAATAACTCCCGGAGGCGCCTCTTAACCCTGTTCCTGACGACCGCGGAGCCGACTTTCCGGCTGGCGACGACCGCCACCCGGGAATGGCCGAGCTCGTTCTTGCGGAAGACCAGATGGAAATATCTTCCCCGAAAGCGGCCGCCATCCCGATAGAGGCTCGCGAAATCGCTTTTCCTGCGGATTCTCTCGAGAGGCGTCAGGCGCTCATTCATCCGACAGAAACGCGCTTTCGACCCTTGCGCCTTCTGCTCTTGATGACCTCTTGCCCGCCTTTGGTCTTCATGCGGACCCGGAAACCATGCGTTTTCTTGCGTCTTCTGTTGTTCGGCTGAAACGTTCTCTTCATGCTTGTCCAACACCTTTGAAGGGTGTATGTTACCCGAAGGCCGCCGGCCTGTCAAGGCCGTTCCCCTGGGAAAACACGTTGACTCTTCCTGCCCGTTCCGGTATAATGGGGGGACATGAAATCATTAAAAATTGGCGATAAAGTCATTTATCCCAATCAAGGCCTTGGGGTCGTCGAGGCCATCGGCGAGGATTCCTACGACGGGGAGCTGTTCACGGTCTTCCACCTGAGGATCATCTGCAACAACACCCTGGTCACGGTCCCAAGCACGACCGCCCTGGAGATCGGGATCCGCCGGCCGGTGACCGAGGGGTCCATCAAGAAGATCTACCACTTCATGGGGAACGGGGACGTGGACGTCACCACGGACTGGAAGGGTCGCTACAAGGAGCACCTCAACCTGATGAAGTCGGGGACGCTTTCCGACATGGCCACCGTCCTGAAGAGCCTCTACTATCTCAGTCTCCACAAGCCGCTCTCCTTCCGCGAGAAAAAGATGATGGAGAAGGCCAAGGAGCTCATGGTCTCCGAGATCTCCGAAGCGGTCGCCTCGCCATCGTCCAAGGTGGAAGAGAAGCTCCTCGGCACCCTGTCCCGCTGCTTCAAGGCCGCCAAGTCCCGCGTCGCCGCCTGAACGGACATAGATGTTCCTCGCCGGAATAATCGTTTTCGTTTCCTGTGTCGTTATATACGCTTTTTTTTCGGCCGCCGAGACGTCCTTTATCGCCGCTAATCCCTACGCCCTTCAATACAGGGAAAAAGCCGGCTCTAAGCGGGCCGCCCTGGTCCGTAAGATGCTGGGGAGGACGAGTGAATTCCTGGGCACGATCCTGATCGGCAACACCCTGGTCAATGTGGCCGCCTCGGCCGTTTCAACATCCATTTTTATTTCCATTATACCGGACAAAAACCAGGCCGTTCTCGTCACAACCGCAGCGACGACCTTGATCATCCTGATCTTCGCCGAGACGACGCCAAAAACCTTTGCCGCACAGAATCCGCTCCAGACGGCCCTCTGGCTTAGTTATCCGATCCGCGGGCTCATGATCATTCTCTATCCGCTCGTTAAAGTCCTTTCGTTGCTGACCGGCTTCCTCCTGTCTGGGACGAGGAAGAGCGGCGAATTCTCGGCCGCGCAGATCAACGAGGAGGAGGTCAAGATCGCCCTGCGCGCCGGCGCCCGGGGCCTATCCGCGCTGCGCCGGAAGATCGTCGCCGGGGCCCTCGACATGGGTTCCCGCCCCGTGAAGGAGGTCATGGTCCCCCGGCCCGAGGTCAAGGCCATCGAAGTTGAGTCCACGCTCAGCGAAGTCCTGGCCACCGTCCGCACGGCCGGCTATTCCCGCTACCCGGTCTACAGGGGCCGGCTCGACAACATCGAGGGCATCATCCACAGCAAAGACATTATTGGCTATCTTATTGATAAGAAAGATATTGTCATCAAGGATATCCTGCGCAAGCCGTTCTTTGTCCCGGAGTTCGCCTCGCTCGAAAAAGTCCTCCTCCAAATGCAGGAGAAGGCCGCCCACATGGCCCTCGTCGTCGACGAATTCGGGAACGTCGACGGTCTGGTGACGCTCGAGGACATCATCGAGGAGATCGTCGGCGAGATCCAGGACGAGCACGACGGCCAGACCGAAGAGTGGTTCTCGCGGCTCGAGGGCGGGCGCTTGCGCATCACCGGGGCCGCTCCGGTCAAGAACGTCAACGCGCTCGTCGCCCTTGGCATTCCGGAGAAAAAGGGCTACACGACGATCGCCGGCTTTTTCCTATCCGAGTTCGGCCGGCTGCCTCGCGAAAAGGATTCGCTCGAATTCAACGGTTACCGGCTGACCGTCGAAAAAATGAACAAGCGCCACATCAGCCTCATCGAGGTCGCCCCGTCAACGTCAGATCTCCCGTCGCCGCAATGAAGAACGTCGCCGTCAACAAGACCGTCTCCCACGACTACCTCATCCTCGAGACCTTCGAAGCGGGGCTGGCCCTCGTCGGGAGCGAGGTCAAGTCCGTCCGCGCCGGCCGGGTCAGTCTCAAGGAAAGCTACGCCGAGGTCCGGAACGGCGAAGTCTTTCTTGTCAAGTGCCACATCAGTCCCTACGAGGCCGCGAATATTTTCAACCACGACCCTCTCAGGGACCGCAAGCTCCTGCTCCACCGCCGGGAGATCAAGCGCCTGGCCGGGAAGACCCAGGAAAGGGGTCTGACCATGGTCCCGACCAAGGTCCTGCTCAACGACAAGGGAAGGATCAAGCTCGAACTGGCCCTGGTCCGGGGGAAAAGGGAACACGAAAAGCGCGAGGCCATCAAAAAAAGGGATACGGACCGGGAGATCCGGGCCGCGCTTAAGAACCGCTCGCGCTGAAGGCCGCGGCCAACCGAAGCGCCTCCTCCATACTGCGGGGATCGGCGACACCCAGGCCGGCGATGTCGAAGGCCGTTCCATGGTCGGGGGAGGTCCGGACGAAGGGCAGTCCGAGCGTCGCGTTGACGCCCGTGGCGAACGCGTCGAGCTTGAAGGCGATGAGCCCATGGTCGTGGGTCAGGGCGACGACGACGGTATCCTTCTTCCCCAGGGCCCGAAGAAAGACGATGTCGGGGGGGAAGGGCCCGGTTACTGGAACGTCTTCCCTTCTGGCCGCATCGATGGCCGGTCTGATCTCCTCTTCCTCCTCGCGCCCGAGGCTGCCGTCCTCGCCGGCGTGCGGGTTCAGCCCGGCCACGAGAAGGGTGAACGGTCCGCCGGGGATCTTCCCGAGCGCTAGGTGAAGCATCATCAAGAAACCGGTCAGGGCGTCCTTGCGGACGGCGTCGACCGCCTCGCGCAGAGGCAGGTGATGACTGAAAAGGGCGACCTTGAGCCTCTCCGACCAGAAGGACATGATCGCCCCCGGGTAGAATTGGGCCAGGTAATCCGTATGCCCTCGCCAGGGGCGCCCGGCGAGAGCCCAGGCGGCCTTGGAAATCGGGGCGGTCACCACCGCCTCGAGACGGCTGTTCCGGGCCCCGTCCACGGCCGCTTCGAAAAACCGGAAAGACGCTTCTCCATTCTCCGCCGAAGCCCGGCCATGAACGGCCGCCCAGCCGGGAGCCGGGACGGGCACGATGTACACCCCCGCCTCCCGCGGGACGTCGGGACGCCACTCCCGGGCTTCGAGCCGGAGACCGAGCCGGTCTTCCTCAGCCGCGACGATCCGGGGGTCGGCGAAGAGGACATAGGCGGCCGGCGGCAGAACGGACGGGCGCGACAGCGTTTTGATGACGATCTCGGGACCGATGCCGCCCGGGTCGCCGGGGGTCACCCCGATCCTGGGAACGGTCATTTCTTGCCGGGCCCGTTCCCCTCGGCCTCGGGGGCCTCGCCCACCTTGTAGATGCAGCGGATGCTCGATTTGTAGATGAGGAGGTTCGGGGCGTTGTCGCGGTTGAGCTTGATGCAGTTGCGGTCGTACCATTCGACGTACCCCTCGACGATCTCGCCGTCCGTGTAGACGACGGCCATGGGGGTTTTCTTGTTCATCTGCTTGAGATAGTAATAGCTCTCGGCGAAGGTGTCGGTCGGCGGGTGCATTCTCTTGTGGACCGCTTCCTTTTCCCGTTCCTTGTCCTGGCTCATGCGTTCCTTGATCTCGGTGAGATTGGGCCGGATCAGCTTTCTGTTCATAGAAGCTTCTCCAATCGATGGGTAGGATTAGGAGAGAATATCCTTTGATCGGGATTATAGCACGGGAGCCAGGCCTTTGCAAGTTAAGCCGCTGAAAGCCAAGAAGTAGCGGCCCCCGTCCCGCCCCCCCGAAGGCCGCTTCAGGTCCTCCACCAGTAGGAGAACTTGATGAAGAGGTACCGTCCGGTCGAGCGGAAGATACCGGTCACGTCCTTCTCCCGGCCGTCGTCGTACCCGATGTAGAAAACCGTACCCTGGTTGAGCTGATAGCTGAGCAGGAAGCTCATGTAGATCTTCCTGTAGTAATCGTTCCAGTCGGCGATCAGCCGGACGGAGAGCGGCTTGGAAAGCTGGTAACTGACCCTCTCGCTGAGGATGTTGACCCGGTAAACACGCTCTCCTCCCCGCGTCATGCGGAAGTCGTTGTTGGTGTACGACGTGAAGAAGCGCAGGCTGGCCAGGGGCTTGAGGGTCGCGGTCGCCGACCAGCCCGTTTTGTAGCCGAGGAAGGGGTCGTCCGAATAGTAGATCCCGTCGCCGAAGCCGTAGGAGAACCGGCCGCTGAGCCAGGCCAACGGTTCGGCCGAGAGGTTGAAACGCCACTCCCGGGTCTGGAAGTCGACGCCGTTATATTTTTCGAAGGCATCCTGGTAGTTCATCCAAAAGAAGGACTGCCCCCAGCCGCTGACCATCAAGGACAGCTCGGTTTCAGAATCGGTCAGCGTCCGGTTGAAGTCGTATATCAGCCTGTAGGTCAAAGAGGGCGTGACCGAAATGATGTATTTGTTTTGGGGAAGAAGAGAATAGGAGATCCGCGTGCTCAAAGATTGGACGTCCTTGCGCCGCAGGAAGCCGGCCGCCGCTTCGAAGTCGGGGTGGATGCTCGTCCAGTCGACCGAGAGCTGGAGATGGCGCGACTGCCGGCTGAGCCCGAGGGTGAAGGCGGGCGCGAACCCTGTTTTCGTTTCCCCTAGGCGGGTCTGGGAACCCAGGGCCTGAAAGGTGAAACGGTAAAACCGGGCGAACTTGAAAAGCCCGTCCACTCCCGCCACCCGGTTGTAGTTCCGGGTCAGCGACTCGCCTTCGTAACCCATTTCCTTGTCCGTCAGGATGAACCCGATGGAGGACTCGGAAAAAAGGTCCAGCCTCATCCTGAGGGCATTGAACAGCCCGCGCGGCGCGACGTCGACGACCTCCGGAGGCGTCGCCCCGGGGATGTCCATGTCGGGGGTATTCTGGTCCAGAACGCTCATGAAACCGATCGTGGTCTTGCCGATCTTGCCGGAAAGCTTGGCTCCCCACTGGGGGTCGACGAGCCTCCTCGTGTAGAGGACTTCGATCGGGGTTTCGTAGAAATCCTTGCCTTCCAGAAAGAAGGGCCGTTTCTCCGGAAAGTAGAGGGCGTAGCGCTGGTTGACGTCGATCTGAGGGATGTCGGCCTCGATCTGGCTGAAATCCGGGTTGTACGTGGCGTCCGCCGTCAGGTCGGAGGTGATCCCGTATTTGAGGTTGAGCCCGCCCTGAGGGTCGAACTTCTCGCCGCTCGACTTGGCGCCGGTGACCACGGGCATGAGCTCGAGGTTTTTGCCCTTTTCGATCGGACCGAGGATATTGACACGGCCGGCCTGGACGAGGAAGCCGTTGACATTCCTCGACCGCGGCGACCAGTAGACCTCCTCGCTCTTCCTGCGGATGGACCTCATGATCTGGAGGCCCCAGCTCTGCTCCGCGGAGTTGGGGAAGCGGAGGCTCTTGAAGGGAATGGCCATTTCGACCGTGTAGCCCTCGCCGTCGACTTCCGCGGCGGCCCTGAAAAAAGTGTCCCAGCTCCGGTCGACGCGGTCGAAGCCCATTCCGCCGCCCCGGCGTCCGGTCGGCTCGGTGTAGACGCCGTCGCTCTGGATGCCGCAGGGGTTGACCTGGAAGACGAAAGCCCGTTTCATGTCGTTAAAGGTGTCGAGATAGATCGACACTTCGTCGTCGCCCATGACCTTGTCCCGCTGGGTCAGACAGGCCCGGATAGCATTGGGATCGGAATCGTAGCAGCGGATGGCGACGTAGAGGTTGTTGGCGTCGTGGCCGACGAAGGCGACGGTCCTTTCCGACGGCTGGGAGCCTTCCTGAGGTTCGTACTGGGTGAAGTTTTCGAGGACCACGCCCGCTTCCCAGATCGCCGCGTCGAACTTCCCGTCGATGACAGGCGCGCGCTCGAACAGCGGGGCTTCCACGGTGTAGGCGGCCAGGCCGGGCCTGGTGGCGGCCCTTCCCCCCGCGGCCGCCGGAACGCGGACTACGGCAAGGGCCAGGGCGACGGTCGCCAGGATCATGGATCTTCGGGTCATCGGGCGCATGGTTCAGCCGGCCATTATACGCGGATGGTCCCGAATTTCAATTAAGCCGCGGCCCCCCCGGGCTCAATCCAGGCCGGGGGCGATTTCCGAAAGATTGATATTCTTCGACTTCAGGTTCGTGCCCATCGATCTTTCAAGCGACGCCAGCGAAACGTTGTAGGAGATGATGGCGTTGAGCTCGGAGATGCGGGCGTTGGCCAGGTCCCTCTGCATCTGGAGGACCAGGTAGTTTGTGCTCAGACCGACCCGGCGCTTCTCTTCCTCGGCGGCGAGCTTCTGTTCGGACAGCTCCCGGGCCGTTGTGAAGGCGAGGATCCTCTTGTAGTTGGCATCGACCGAGCGGACGGCGTTCTTGATCTCGAGGAAGACCTGCGCCTTCTGGCTCTCGAGCTCGAGCATGGCCTGCCGCATGTTGAGCCTGGCCTGGGCCAGGTTCGCCTTGGAAAAAATGTTGGCCAGGGGGATGGTGAACGTCAGTCCCAGGTTCCAGTTCGGATAGAGGAAGGTGGTGGTCTGCTTCAGGGCGCCGCCGATCCCGCCGGGGACGGTGTAGTCGATGATGCCGTCGAGAGGGCTCCCGATATAGAAGATCCGGGTGCCGTCGATGCCGGGGGCGTATAACGACGCCGTGAGGTTGAGCTCGGGCAGGTTCTGGTTCTTGGCGTAGCTGAGGTTGAGCTTTTCCGTTTCGAGGCCGATCCGCGAGATCTCGAGGTCGTTCCTGTTCTGGATGGCCGTCGCCAGGGCTTCCTCGAGGTCGAACGTCTTCTGGACGTATGTGGGTTTGTCCTTGGGCACGACGGCCGTGATCCTCTTGTCCTCGTCGCCGCTGATGTTGAGGAGGAGCTTGAGCTGGTCCTCGTTGCTTTTGATCTGGGTCTCCGCCTGGATGAGGTCGGCCTCGCGGGTAGCCACTTCGGCCCGGGCGCTCAAGACTTCCATCGGGGCCAACGTGCCGACCTCGACCGACCGCTGGTTCTTCTCGAGAAGGTCCTTGGCCAGCTGGAGGGACTGGCGGCGCACGTCGAGGTTCTCGATGCTGTAAACGAGATTCCAGTAAGCGCTCTCGACGTTGTAGACGGTGTCGGTCAGGGTCTTTTTGAGATTCTCCTCCGAGACCCCGAGGTTGTTCATGGCTATGCGGATCTCCCGGCGGGCCATTTTGAAGCCGAAGTTCCGGAGGAGGGGCTGGTTGAAATTGAACCTCAACGTGGTCCCGTAACGGGGGTTGATCGTCTGGCCGATCCGGTTGGTCGCCGTTTTATAGCCCCCGAAGTCGAGGCTGAACGTCCCCCCGGTCGGAAGCGTCTGGCTGGCATTGAGGAAGGTGAAGTTCTGGGTTTTGTCGACGAGGCTTTCGCTCGCGTCGAGGTAGGAATAAGAGGCGTTCTCCGTGCTTCGAGTGCTGGCGCTCAGGCTCATCGTCGGGATATATTTTTCCTGGGCCCGGTTGACACCCTCGCTCGAGATCTCGGGGCCGAGGATCTGGATGGCGACGCCGAGGTTGTCTTTCAGGGCCTTGACGATGCATTCGTCGAGGGACATCGACAGTGTGCCCTGGGTGTCCTGGCCGAAGCCGGGGGCCGCCAGGACGAGGGCGAAAGCCATCAGGGGGAACAGGGTTTTCTTTCTCATGTTCATTCTCCTTGTCTTCAGCCGGCGGCCTCAGATGAGCGCGCCAGCGTTTATTCGTATCTCAGGGCTTCGATCGGGTCGAGACGAGAGGCCTTGCGGGCCGGGTAAAAGCCGAAAAAGATGCCGATCGCCGCGGCGAAGAAAAAAGCCATCAGGACCGACTGGATGGAGACGACGGTATTGAACGAGGCGAACATCGGGATCTTCTTGACCAGCTTGGACGCCCCGATGCCGAATCCGATGCCGATGAGCCCGCCCATCAGGCTGAGGACGATCGCCTCCGTCAGGAACTGGAGGAGGATGTCCCGCTCACGGGCGCCGACGGCCATGCGCAGGCCGATCTCGCGGATCCGCTCCGTTACCGAGACCAGCATAATGTTCATGATCCCGATGCCGCCGACGAGCAACGAGATCGAGGCGATGCTCCCGAGGAGGACGGTCATCATCTTGGTCGATTCGGCGGCCGTTTCCGCGATCTCGGCCAGGTTGCCGACGTTGAAGTCGTCCTCCGCGCCGGGCGCGATGCGATGCCGAAGCCGGAGGAGCTCCTCGATCTGGGCCTGGGCCTGGCTCATCATGTCCGACGAGACCGCCTGGACGTCGATCGACTGGATATAGTCGATGCCCTGCAGCCGGCGCATGGCCGTCGTGTAGGGGATGGCGATCATGTCGTCACGGCTGCCGAAACCGGCCGATTCGCCCCGTTTCTTCAGCACGCCGAGGATCTTGAAGGGGATCTTCTTGATCCGGATGACCTTGCCGACCGGGTCTTCGTCCTCGAACAGGTTCGTCTTAACGTCGGACCCGAGGACGCAGACCTTGGCCCCTGCTTTGACCATGTTCTCGTCGAAATACGCCCCGGCCTCGACCTCCCAGTTGCGGACATCCGGGTAGCGGTCCCCTGTCCCCGAGATCGAGGTGTTCCAGTTCTTATTGCCGTAGATCGTCTGGGCCCTGGCGCTGACCGATGGCGAGATGTATCGGACGGCCGGGCATTCCTGCCCGATGGCCAGGGCGTCGTCCTCTTTGAGCGTCGTCATGCTGCCCCAACCGCCGTGGACGCCTCGGGCGTTCTGGCTGCCGGGCCTGACGACGAGGAGGTTCGCGCCCATAGAGGCGAAGCGGCTTTCGATACCACGCTTGGCCCCCTCGCCGATGCTGACCATGGCGATCACGGCGCCGACGCCGATAATGATCCCCAAGGCCGTGAGGAAGGACCTCATCTTGTTGCGGGCCAGGGCCCGGAAGGCCACCCGGCACGTTCTGACGCCGTGCATGAGGGCTCGTTTCATCATGATGAATTCTCCTTGGCGGACCTTCCCTTCCGGGTCAAGTCCGCTCTTCCCGGATGATGAGGCCGTCCTTCAAGTAGATCCGCTTTCTGGCCCAGGCGGCGATGTCGGGCTCGTGGGTGACCATGATCATCGTGATGCCCTTCTCTTCGTTGAGGGTTTTGAAGATGTTCATGATGTCCGAGCTCGTCTTGCTGTCGAGATTGCCGGTCGGCTCGTCGGCCAGGATCAGGCTCGGGTTGTTGAGGAGCGCCCTGGCGATGGCCACCCGCTGCTGTTCGCCGCCGGAAAGTTGGTTCGTCTTGTGATGGGCCCGGTCCTTGAGCCCGACGGCGGCGAGCGAGGCCAGGGCCCGCTCCGTCATATCCTTGCCGTTCGTGCTCGAGTAGAGGAGAGGCAGCTCGGTGTTCTCCAGAGCCGTCGTCCGGGCCAGGAGGTTGAAGCTCTGGAAGACGAATCCGATCTTCTTGTTGCGGATGCTGGCCAGCTTGTTCTTATCGAACGTGGAGACCTCTTCTCCGTCCAGGAAGTATTCGCCCGAGGTGGGCTTGTCCAGGCAGCCGAGGATGTTCATCAGGGTCGACTTGCCGGAACCCGAAGATCCCATGACGGCCAGGAAGTCCCCTTTTTCGATCGTGTAGGATACACCCCTCAGGGCGTCGACGTGGGTCTCTCCGATGTAATACGTCTTGGCCAGATTCCGGAGCTCGATGATATTTCCAGACATTGTCGTTCTCCCGCTCTGGGACGGAGCTTAACGGCGGCCTCCTCCCGGAGGCCCGCCCATGAATATCATCTGGTTCATCTGGGGCTGGTTCGCGGCGGCGGCCCGCGTGGCCGGCGTTTCCGTTCCGGTGATGACCAGGTCGCCTTCCTTGAGCTCACCCCGGAGGATCTCCGAGTAGCTTGTGTCCGAAACACCCGTCCGGATGAAGACCATGCTCAGCTTCCCGAGCTTGTCCATGACCCAGACGCGCGGCGCCTGCTGGCGCACCCGGCCGGCCTGGCCTTCGGCGCCGCCCGGCGTCCCGCCCTGGCGGTTGAACGCCGCCTGACCGCCCTG
>JBFYOD010000083.1:0-5231 GCA_041303965.1 Candidatus Aminicenantota bacterium | reverse complement strand
CGGTTTGGCCATGAGGGCGCGCTTATCTATTCCCCAAATCCCCCGCGATGTCATGGGCCGGGGGGGCGTCCCCCACGCCCGCCGGCTAAGGTCGCTTCTTAGTATTATCCGGAGCCTCGGGCCCCAAAGGCCCCTTGGCTTTCCCCTGATCTAAACTCTCGGGCTTCTCCGCCCCCGAGGTAATATTCTGGTCTCCTCCCCCGCTTTCCTCGACACCCTTTCCCGCAGGCTCGCGCTTCTTCAGTTCCTGGCTTTTCTTCGAAGTCAGCTTCGCCGTCTTCTGCCATTTTTTATCCCTGGCGATCTCCGCCTTCCCTCTCGGCACCCTGTAGGCCGAAGCCGTCACATTGATCTTCGCCATGATAGGGACTCCTCTTTACCGAAGATTATAATGCCCTTGCTGCCCCGACTTCAATCCTTTTCTCCGCTCGCGGAATAAAGTCAGCCGGTCAAATCCGGGGAGAGGACGGACCGAAACCGCGAAGACAAGTCGTGTCGGGGACTTTTTGACTCATGGGAACACCTGTGTTATAAACATTTTCAGGAGGGGATTATCAGCATTTTCGCCGCTCTATCCTTTTTAGGATTCATCGTGTCCCTGGCGGCGGGGATCGTCATCTTCTACCAGAATAAGAAGAGGATCCTCAACATTCTCTTCGGCTGTTCGTGTCTCTTCGTCTCGCTTTGGTCCTTCTCCGAATTCATGTATCGCCAGGCCGGCAGCTATGCCACAGCAGGCTTCTGGATAAAGGTCAGGGCCCTCGTCTGGACTTATCCGTTGGCCTTTCTATTCCACTTTCTCCTCATATATACCAAGAAGACGAAATGGCTCAAGGCTAATAAGGTCCTGCTTCTTATATATGGACCGGCCGTTCTTTTTTCCGCCGTGGACGTCGCGACGTATTCGATCACGGGGCGGCCGGTGATGAAACCCTGGGGTTATACCTACAGCATTCCCGACTCCTGGATCAACTGGCTCTGTAACGGCTGGGCGATACTCCTGGGGATCTTCGCCCTGATCCTGGCGTTGCGCTACCATATCCTGGTCCCGGATAGAAAGAAGAAAAAACAAGCCAAGTACATCGTCCTGGGGATCAGCCTTCCTATCGTCAGCGGTATCCTGAGCGAGATCGTGCTTCCGGAACTCGACATTCGGATCCCGGAGCTGACGAGCGCGTCCATGACCTGGTTGGCCCTTTTTATCGGGTACGCCGTCTGGAAGTACGAGCTTTTCGCCATCAGCCCGGCCTTGGCGGCCGAGAATATCATCGCCACGATGAACGAGATGTTATTCCTACTGAGTCCGGAGGGTAAGATCATCCGGACGAATCGAAAATCCCAGGAGGTCCTGGGCTATGAGGAAAACGAGCTCGTCGGGAGGCTCATGAGCGTGGTCATGAGCGACGAGCCGGCCTGCCTCGGACTGATCGACCGGATCATTGAGGAGAGAGCGGTCCAGAATATCGAGATCCTTCTCAGGACGAAGCCGGGAGCAGGGATCCCGGCGATCTTTTCGGGATCGATGCTCGAGGACCGAAAAGGCATGATCCTGGGGATCGTCGGCGTCTCCCGGGACATCTCCGAACGCAAGCGCCTGGAAGAGGAGTTGCGCGCCCTATCCCTTATCGACGAGCTGACGGGCCTGTACAACCGGCGAGGCTTCTTGACCCTGGCTCGGCATCAACAAAAGATCTGTAGCCGGACGGGAAAAGAGATGTTGCTCATCTACGCGGACGTGAACGGCCTCAAAGGGATCAACGACAATTACGGTCATGACGTAGGCGATGCCGTCCTCGTCGAGACGGCTAAGATCCTCAAGGGATCGTTCCGGAGCTCGGATATCACGGCCCGTCTCGGGGGGGACGAGTTCGTCGCCCTGATACTCGAAGCCTCGGAACCCTGTTCCCAGCCGTTCTGGGCCCGCCTCGAAGAAAAGCTCCGGTCGAGACTGGCCGGGTCGGCTTTCCCTTTCAAGCTATCTCTGAGCATCGGCATGGTTTGCTGTGATCCCAAGACGCCGTGCTCCTTAGAGGAGCTCCTGGCCAGGGCCGACCAGGCCATGTACGCTCAGAAACCGGGCCGGAAAGCGGATTGATCCGCGCGCGGCATTCTATTTTCTTGTTCTTGATCCTATCCCGGCCTTTTTGAGGTTTTCGGAAACTCTGAACTTGACGATCTTGCTTATCAATTTCAGCGGCAACGGCTTGCCGATGGGAAACCCGACGGTTCCTTTGGATAGCTCACAAGGCGCCAATTCATGGAGCGTTTTTTGTATGTCCTCGGGGAAGGCGGCGATATACTCGTCGATCGATCCAAGACCGACTTTACGACTTTCCATGAGCTCTCCTCCCCTGTCATCCCTCTTGGGTAATGGCAGTTCCGACCGACGACGCCAAGGACAACGGTCAGAACGTCAGCCTGTCCAGCTTATCCTTTGTTATCTCCGAGCGGACGTTGCCCGTGTGCTCCGTCGCCGCCGGTTCGAAGAGGATCAATTTGACATGCCCTTCCGGAACGACGCGGTGGGCCACACCCTTCGGGATGACGATAAATTCCAGGGGGTTGAGCTTGGCTCGACCATCGGTCCACATGACGCTCAGAACGCCCTCAAGAACGAGGAACATCTCGTCCTCTTTTTCGTGGGTGTGCCAGGGGACCTTGTCGCCTTCGGCCCGGACAAGCTTGACCTGCTGTCCGTTGAGGTCGGCCACGATCTTAGGGGAGAACGTCTCCGCGAACATCGCAAAGGCCGCCGCGATGTCGACTTTCCTGATACTCATGGATCCCCTCCTCGATCGCCCTTCGGGACGAGAGCCCGAGCCGATCCGGGCAAGCGCTCGAGCGCGTTTCGGTCGATGCAAGAGCGCCTAGTGAGCGGCCGACGAGGAAGCAATGATCGCGGGCATGATACAGGCCACCATGACGGCCGCCTGCATGGCCTGAATGGCCTCCTGGGTGGCCTTGCCGGTCATTTCCCCGTTAACGACCTGCTCGATCCTCGTCTTTCGGCCCTTCAGCTGTTTTTTGTCGAAAATGAGTTTCAAAAGGTCGGCGCTTTTCGCCAGGGACAGCAGGACGACCGTACGCGAGTCGACCTCTCCGATATCGCTGAAAATGGCTTTACGCAGCCTTTCGATCAATTCCCGTTCAGGCCCCGGATCGACCTCGGGATAGATCTTCCTGGTGAAGATCCCGAGGACCTTGTCCTCGTCGATCCGGAGAGTGCCGCGCCTGGCCAACTGCTCGGCCATCCGGTGTTTGAGGTTCTTCGTCTGGGCGAACTTCGCGACCCAGGTCTGGAGCTGGGCGCGCTTCTTCGCCCCCGCGAGCTTGGCCAGGCCTTCGTCGATCAGGGGATCCCCGATCGGCGCGGGGCTGAGGACCCTGGCATATTTTTTCTTCTTGATGGTTTCGATATCGATCCGTTTCTCGATCAGGAGCTCGGCCAGAACGGCCCCTCCGATCGCGTAGCTGTACATCGTCCCCGAAACGACGGTCCCTTCCCGGTCCCGAAGGACCAGGAGCATGATCTCCTCGTGCAGGTGAAGCGCATTTTCTCTTTTCATCTATGTCCTCCCTTAGATCTTGGGCTTGAGGTCGAGGCCGACCCGGATATCCAGGTTCGATCCCTTCCGCTCGACGATCCCGAATTTTCCACGGTGGTCCTCTAAGATGAAAGCTTTTTCGCGAGTCTCCAGCACTTTCAGATACGGATCGAGGTTCGCCAGGAGATTGTCATATACCGATACGGCCTGAGCTTCTCCGGCATACGGGATGATGAAGCGGAGGGATACGGCATCAGGCCTTTCCCCGTAGTTCGCCACGACGCCGAAGATCTTTCCTCCGAGCTGAAGAACGTCCCCTTCCCCGAAGGTGAAGTAAGGCTGAAGCCCGTAGGGTCCCCGGACCAGTCGCTCGGAGCCGGGCACCTTGCCTTCGGCGGGGAGCAGGCCGAGCGGCGTCGGGGCGGATTCCTCCGCGACGCCGGCCAGGAAGGCGTTGGCGAGAGCCGCGGCCTCGGCTCTCGAGGCGGGGACGTCCCCCAGGTTGTCGACCTGAATGAAATACCGGCCTTTGACGATGGCCACCTGGGCCTCTTCGCCGGAGTTGCGGGCCGCGATCTCGGGGAACGGCGTCTCTCTCCCCATCTTCATCAGGTAGATGCCCAAGGCGGACGCGGCGCTCTCCATTTCGTAGGCGTTGAGCGTCAGCTCCGCCTTGTCCCGGGCGTAGGCCTGGAGGCGGAGTTTGGCGAACCCGAACTCGAGGAAGAGCTCGGCCCCGCCGTCGATCTGGTTGAAGAGGTCCTGGCCGGTGAACGTCCGGAGCTGTCCGGCCTTGCCCCACCCGCGGGCGAAACCCGGCTCCGGGATCGCGGGCGGCCCCGCGGCCGGCTGGAGCGCGGCAAGGGATCCGCCCCCCGCCATTGACGCCGTTACCGCGCAGCCGAGAAGCCCGACGAGCACCGCCAGGGCAGCGATCCTCCCCGGTCTCCCCTTCCCTCGCAGCCCGCCGTCAGACCCGGACATGCGCGATCTTGGCCGGATCGGCGATCCCCAGACCCAGCCTCTCGGCGTAACGGAGATACTCCGTGAAGCGGGGGTTCTCGTTGACCGCCACTCCCATCTCCTTGCGCTTGGCCACGATCCTGTTATGACAGACCATGTCCAGCGCGAACGGGTCCGAGGCGAAATACAGGCGGTTGTCGATGTAGGCGAACTTGGCGTTCTTGTCTGGTCCGCCGTCGTACTGCGACCGCAGGCCGTCGGTGATGTTGAGGACCATCTTGTCGCGCACCGGCCAGAAGGCCGGCACCTCGACGCAGACGTCCAGGAACAGGGGCGCGTGCAGCCTGTTCGTATTGCAGACCGCGCCGTAACCGATGTTCTTGGTGGCCATGGAGATGGCGTTGCCGGTGTTCTTGAATACGGGTAGGTTGACGATCTTGGTCAGCTTCTTGGTCAGGAGCTTCCCGAAGTAGGAATGCTTGCCGTTGAAGACGTGCTGGTTGAGATAGGGCAGGTCCTTGGGCCCCTCGACGTCGGCCCAGTAGAAGACCTCCTGGTCGAAATTGGGGACGCTGACGTGGCTGCCGTCGGAATTCAGCCATTTGCTGTTGTCGGCGGTCTTGCCCTCGGCCGCCGCCTCGTCCATCGTCTGCAGGCCCTCGATCCCGATCCCCGGATAGCGCTCGGCCGTGTAGCCGGCGTCTTTGAGCATGTAGTCGAAGC
>JBFYOD010000082.1:0-24984 GCA_041303965.1 Candidatus Aminicenantota bacterium | reverse complement strand
CCCTTGAGGTCGACGACCTTGGTGGACGGACCAACATAGACCTTGGCTTGGTCGTCGGTCGCGCATACATCCAGGATCGTCTCGCCCTTGACGACAATGGCGGAGGCCTTCGGGGTCAACGCTTCCATGGTATGGATATCGCCGTTGACGAAGACGAGGTCGGCCTCGGGGCTTTTTTTAGCGCAAGAGAACAGGGAAGCCGCGGCCGCCAAGACGACGAGCCAGGGCCATCCCTTCACCAGGATCTTGCTTTTGAGTTTCGACATGCGCCCTCCTCGACAACCCATCAAGCGCCTCTTCGGCGGCGGGCTAACCGGCGGATCCTCAGGAGATCCCTCAGCATGGCCAGGGAACCGCGGAAGAGGCGGACCCGGCTCGGCCGGGAATCGCGCCAGACGACCGGGACCTCGGCGACGCGATAGCCGAGCTCCCGGCAGAAGACCAGGACCTCGACGTCGAAACCGAAACCGTCGGTCCTGAGCCGCGAAAAAAGGTCCATCGCCGCGGCCCTCCGGAAGGCCTTGAAGCCGCACTGCGTGTCGCGGTAGCCCTTCAGGACGAGCAGCCGGACCAGCAGATTGAAGGTTTTCCCCATCAGCTCGCGCGGCCGGCGCTGGCGGACCTCGATGTCCGATCCGGGGAGGGCCCGCGATCCGATGGCGACGTCGGCTCCCGCCTGGAGCGCGGCCAGCAGTTTGTCGAACTCCCCGATGGGCGTCGACAGGTCGTCGTCCGAGAACAGGATGACCTCCCCCGAAGCCGCGAGAACGCCCTCCTTGACCGAGGCGCCTTTGCCCCGGTTGTGTTCGCGCCGGATCACGCGCGAGGGCAGGCGCCCGGCGAGCGCGGCGACGGCGGCCTCGGCCGTCCGGTCGCGGCTGCCGTCGTCGACGACGATGACTTCCGCCGCGAACGGCTTGCCGGCAAGATAGGCCACGGTCGCATCGAGGCTCGCGGCGATCCGTTGTTCCTTATTGTAGGCGGGGATGACGACGGAGAGGAAAACGCTGGTCAGGTCGCTGTCGCTCATGAGGCCTATCCAGGAATGAGGCACGGGCATTATATAGGATAAGGATCAAAAAAACAGCTTCCCGTTGCAACCCGGCCGCGCGCCGGTATAAAATACCCTTCACGACAATGATCCATTACCGCCTGGAGGGTGCCCCGTGAAAAAAACAACCGTCCGTCTGGCCGTTCTCTGCGCCGCGTTTCTCGCGTTCGTTCCAGCGCTCGCCGCCCAGGAGCCCTACAAGCTCCCGCCCAAGGAGATCGTCGACATCGTCGACGCCCCGCCGACCCCCATGGTCTCCATGAGCCCGGCCGGC
This sequence comes from Candidatus Aminicenantota bacterium, assembly GCA_041303965.1. Taxonomy (GTDB): domain Bacteria; phylum Acidobacteriota; class Aminicenantia; order Aminicenantales; family Saccharicenantaceae; genus RBG-16-66-30. Next base: position 23,659 of record JBFYOD010000082.1, on the reverse strand, counting down.
GACGTCATGGCCCTGATCAGCCGAGAGTCGATGCCGTCCATCGCCTATCTCTCCGAACCCATCCTGCGGATCGCCGGGATGCGCATCACCCCCGCGCTCAACAGCGAACAGGTCCTGAGCTTCTCGACGGGCATCAGCCTCAAGGACATGAAGACCGGCCAGGTCAGGAAGATCGCCTTCCCCGACGGTTTCAAGTTCACGTCCCCCTCGTGGTCGCCCGACGGGACGGCCATCGCCTTGCTCCGCTACGTCGAAGGCGGGGTCGAACTCTGGGTCGTCGACGCCAAGGCGGGAACGGCCAAGGCCCTGACGCCGGCCATCGTCAACGCCGTCCTCGGTGGGGCCGACTGGGTCCCGGACAGCCGGCGCCTCGTCGTCATGCTTGTGCCCGAAGGCCGCGGCCCGGCCCCGGTCGCCCCGCGCGTGCCCAAGGGCCCCGAGATCCAGGTCGCGGGCGGCAAGGAGGCCAAGGTCGCCACCTACCAGGACCTCCTCAAGAATTCCTTCGACGAAGTCCTCTTCGATTATTACGCCGCCTCCCAGACGGCCATCGTCGATACCGCCACGGGCGAGGTCCGCAAGGTCGGAAAGCCCGGCATCTTCGACGGGATCTCCGTCTCGCCGGCCATGGATCACATCCTGGTCGAGCGGATCAAGCGGCCGTATTCCTATTCGCTCCCCGCGGGCGGTTTCTCCCACTCCATCGAGATCTGGGACATGGACGGCGGCCTGGTCAAGGTCCTGGCCGACCTGCCTCCGGCGGAGGACGTGCCCATCAACGGCGTCCCCAAGGGCCCGCGGGGCGTCAATTGGATGACGCATAAGCCGGCCACGCTTATCTGGACGGAAGCCTTGGACGAGGGCGACCCGAAGAAGGCGGTCCCCTTCCGCGACCACTACCTGACCCTCGACGCGCCGTTCGCGGCCGAGCCGAAAGAAGTCCTCAAGCTCAAGGAGAGGGCCGCCGGGATCACGTATTTCGCCACGCCCGGAAAAGCGCTGGCCTCTCAGAGCGAGTGGAAGCGGAGCTGGCGGACGACGTTCCTCGTCGACCTGGCCGACCCGTCGGCCGAGCCGGTCACCGTTTGGGACCTGGGCATGCGGGACAGCTATAAAAACCCCGGCCGGCCGGTAACGACGAGTCTCAAGACCGGCCAGCGCGTCATCCTGCAGGACAAGGATTGGATCTACCTGGCCGGCTCCGGCTCCTCGCCCCAGGGAGACCATCCGTTCCTCGACCGGATGAACGTCAAGACGCTGAAGGTCGAACGGCTCTGGCAATGCCAGGACCCCGGCTACGAAAGCTTCGTCGATTTTTCGGGGTCTTCGCGGACGAAGATCATCACGAGTTTTGAGTCCAAGACCGAACCCCCCAACTACTTCCTCTACGACCTCAAGACCAAAAAGCGGACAGCCCTGACCGATTTCAAAGACCCGGCGCCCCAATTGACCGGTATCCGGAAGGAGCGCATCACCTACAAGCGGGCCGACGGCCTCGAGCTCAGCGGCACGCTCTACCTGCCTCCCGGCTACGTGGAGGGCACGCGCCTGCCCGTCGTCGTCTGGGCCTACCCGATGGAGTACGACAGCGCGGCGACGGCCGGCCAGGTCCGGGGCTCGGTCAATCGCTTCACGTTCTTCCGGGGGACGTCCCAGCTCTTCTTCGTCACCCAGGGATATGCCGTGCTCGACAACGCCGAGATGCCCGTCGTCGGCAGTCCCGAGACGGTCAACGACACCTTCGTCCAGCAGATCGTCTCCAACGCCGAGGCGGCCATCCGCAAGCTCGACGACATGGGCGTCGGCGACCCGAAGCGGGTCGGGGTGGGCGGCCACAGCTACGGCGCCTTCATGACGGCCAACCTGCTCGCCCGCTGCGATCTCTTCGCCGCCGGTATCGCCCGCAGCGGCGCCTATAACCGCACCCTGACCCCGTTCGGCTTCCAAAGCGAGCGGCGGACCCTCTGGGAAGCCCCCGAGACCTACATCAAGATGTCGCCCTTCATGCACGCCAACTTGATCAACGAGCCCATCCTGCTCATCCACGGCATGGCCGACAACAATTCCGGCACCTTCCCCATCCAGTCCGAACGCCTGTTCGCCGCCCTGAAGGGCTTCGGGACGACGGCCCGCTTCGTCTACCTGCCCTACGAGAGCCACGGTTACTCCGCCCGCGAGTCCGTCCTCCACGTGCTCGCCGAAATGTTCGAATGGTTCGACCGTTACGTGAAGAATAGAAAATGAACACTGGATTTCCACAGACTTTGTGCATAACCCTGTGGAAAAAGCGCCTGATCGCGATCCTAAAGAACTGTCAGGCCGGAAGTTTTGAGAAATTGCACATGTCATGTGCAAAGGGATCCTCGGAGCTAAGGAGCGAGCGATGAGAAGACGGCACGCCCTGCGAAAATGGATCGTGTTCGCCGCTTTAGTGTCGACGGCATGCGGCGGAGCCGTCCCCGAGCAGGCTTCGGGACCGCTGAAGATCCTCGTCTCGAACGACGACGGCATCGAAGCGCCGGGGATCCTGGCCCTGGCCGAGGCGCTCCAGCCCCTGGGAACGGTGACCGTTGCCGCTCCGCGGGACCCCCGCAGCGGGGTCAGCCACGGCGTGACCTCGGACCGGTCGATCGCCGTCCTGGAAAGCCAGCGACGGGGCATGACATGGTTCTCCATCGACGCCCTGCCGGCGACCTGCGTCCGCCTCGCCCTGGAGAAGCTCCTGCCCGAGAGGCCGGACCTCGTCGTCTCCGGGATCAACAGGGGCGAGAACCTGGGCACGGTGACGTTCTACTCGGCCACCGTCGCCGCCGCCAGAGAAGCGGCTTTGCTGGGCTTTCCGGCCATTGCCGTCAACCTCGCCGCCGGGAAGGACATGGACTACGCGGTGGCCGCCGGCATCCTGGCCGACATCGTTCGGGCGCTCGGACGGAACGGGATCGGCAAGGGCGTGTTCCTCAACGTCAACTTCCCGAACCTGCCCAAGGAGAGCATCCGGGGCGTGCGGATCACCAGGCAGGACACGCGTGCGCCGATCGATTTCTTCGAAAGATCCGTGACCCCCGAAGGCACGACGCTCTATCAACCATCTTGGAAGCACCTCGAACCGGCCGGGGAGGACACGGACATCTGGGCCGTGCGTAACGCTTACGTCTCGGTGTCCGTTTTCGGGATCGACCAGTCGGCCGCCGTAAGCGCGACGGCCCGGAAGTCGCTCCGGCGACTCGAAAAGCTCACTTGGAAATAGGTCTACTCCCCGCCGATCTCGTACTTGATCAGGGAGATCAAGTCGTCCTCGTCCGCCTCGAGCAGGTAGAGATAATTTCCATAGATGGCCATCGGGGCATAATACTGGGGGTTGTTCCTGCGGATCTTGAAGAGAGGCAGGTAGAAGTTATCGAGATAGCGGCCCTCGCGGTCAAAGACGTCGACCAGGATCCCTTTTTTCGGGTCGAAGGTCGACGTCACCGCCCACAGCCGGTCGTTCCGCCAGAGAAGCCGGGCGAGGTCGTTGTGGAACTTCGGGACGAGCTCCGCCGGATACCCGGGCGATATCTTGAACTCGTATTTCACCCGATCGTATTCCCTCCGGAAGCTTCGGACGATCTCCCCCGTCTCGAGGTCAAGGAGCTTGATGAGATAGTCCGGCGTATGGAATAGGAAGACCGAGCGGTCCCCGGCCGCGACCGGCATCGCCCGGGAGATGCTCATGCTCGAGAACCCGCCGGGCCGGAAGTGTCTGGCCTCGGTCATCGGCATCAGAACGGGCGTGGGAACGGCGTCACCTTTTTCCGGGACGATAACGAGGCGGCGCGGGGTCTCGGAGATCCCGCTGACCCTGGCTGGCGTCTTCGCCGCGTCTCTTTCGAACCTGAGGAAGAAACCCCTCCCTCCGAAAACGCCCAGCAGCTCGTTCAGGAAGCCCTGGACGAGCTTCCTGTCCTCGATGAGCGTGCCGTCCAGGGCGATCCTAGCGAGTTTGAAGTTGTTCGACGACCAGAGGATGATGTCCTTCTCGCGGACGACGAGGTCGGTCAGGTTGTCGTCGAATTCGCCCGGCCCCTGCCCTCTCTTGAGCAGGTTCTTGACGAACCGGCCCTGGGCGTCGAACTTCAGGAGCTGCTTATATTCCTGGACATAGACCGACCCGTCGTGCCCCGCGAAAACGGCCAAGGGCTGGACGAAGAAGAACTTGCCCTTCTCGTCCGTGATCCGCGCGACTTCTCTGAGCGGAACGACGCGTCCCGCGTTGGGAGCCGGCGGGCTTTTGGGGTTCTCAATGACCTGCGGGAATGAAACGACCGCCATGGCCAGCAGGACAAGCGCTGACGCGCCCAGCCGCATGATCGAGCGCCCTGATAAGGATAGGATCATGACATCACTTCCTTCCCGATGATCTTGACCTATTTTAGCACACTTTGAAGCCGATTTTCGTTCATTTTTCGGCATTGACATCGGCCTAAACTGTTGATATCCTTTGCTTCGCACCAGATAAGGGGCTGGCAATGTCCAAGTGCCCTAACTGTTCGGGGGAAAATGCGGACACGCAGCGTTTCTGCGGAGATTGTGGAACTCCGCTCCCCTCGGACACTCGTCAAACCCAAAGCTACCCCGAATCCACCAAGGCCTCCCTCGGGCACATCGCCGAACTCCAAACCGGGGCTCTCTTCGCCAAGCGTTATCAGATCATCGAAGAGCTGGGCACCGGCGGCATGGGCCGCGTCTACCGCGTAGCGGATAAGACGCTCGGCGAGGAGATCGCCCTCAAGCTCATCCGGCCGGAGATCGCCGCGGACAAGGAAACCCTCGAGCGCTTCAAAACGGAGCTCAAGCTGGCCCGCGAGGTCGTCCACAAGAACGTCGCCCGGATGTTCGACTTCAACCAAGAGGACCGCGTTCCCTACATCACCATGGAGTACGTCCGCGGGGAGAACCTGAAGCGCCTCATCCGGAAGGTCGGGCGGCTCTTCGCCGGTCAGGCCATCCCCATCGCCAGCCAGATCTGCGAGGGGTTGGCCGAAGCCCATCGCCTCGGTATCGTCCACCGCGACCTCAAGCCCCAGAACGTCATGATCGACGAGGACGGCCAGGCCAAGATCATGGATTTCGGACTGGCCCGCCTTTCGAAGATCGACGACAGGACCCGGAAGGAAGGGACCGAGGGGACGCCGGCCTACATTTCGCCGGAACAGATCAAGGGACAGTCCCCGGATGTGCGGTCGGACCTTTACTCCCTCGGCGTCCTCCTCTATGAAATGCTGACCGGGGCCTTGCCGTTCAAAGCCGATAACGCTCGCGAACTCCTCCAAAAACACGAGACCGAGGTCCCCCGGGACCCCCGTGAGCTCAATCCCGGCATCTCGGCCGGGCTGAGCCAGGTCGTCATGAAGTGCCTGGAAAAGGTACCCGCGGCGAGGTTCCAGAGCGCGGCGGAAATTCGCGAAGCTCTTGACTGTCTGCCGACCCCCGCGCCGCATAAGGACCAGATCGTCGATCCTATACCGTTAGGACGCCGCTTGGCGACCTGGGCCGCCATCGCGGCCCTGTTCACGTTGGTTGGCTACGGGGCCTTCCGGCTGTTCTTCACGGGCCCCGAGGTCATGCCCGCCACGAGCACTGTCGCCGTTCTCCAAGCCTCGGACAGTTCACCATCTCCCGGCTTCGCCCTCGAGCTTCAGGACGCCCTCTCGGCCAAGCTCACCGGCATCCCGGGCCTGAAGGTCGTTTCCAAGCTGACGGTGAGCTCGGTCGACACCAAGGGCAAATCCTCCAAGGAGATCGGCCGGCGGCTCAAAGCGGACTATCTCTTTGAGCCGAGCTTCCGGATCGAGGAACCCAAGCTTTTTATCCGGGGCGTCCTCATCAACGCCAAGCGGGACAACCGGACCAGGAACTACGAGCTCGTCCGGAACCTCTCGGACGCGTCCGCAGTCAAGGAAGAATTCTGCCGGGGCATTGCGACCATCCTCCGCGGCGACATCGCCGAGGACCGGCTGCAGAGAACGAACAAGGGCGTCTCGGCCAATCTCGACGCCCGCATCCTCTTTCACGAGGGAATGCGGCTCATCGAGGAGGTTTATCCCGATAAGCGCGGCAACGAGGTCATTGAGGAGGCCGTGAATAGATATCGACAAGCCCTGGTCCTCGACCCGGACTACACCTTAGCCATCTGGGCCCTGGGCAACGCCTACGAGGCCCGCTATAACCTCACGCCCCGAGAACAGCGGAACCCCGGCGACCTCAAAGTGATGTGCGAATATTTCAATCAGGCCTACGAAAAAAATCGGGATTCACCGGAAACGAACATCGGGCTCGGCTGGGCCCATTTCAACAGTGGCGAATTCCCCCTGTCGTTCGAATACTTCAAGAACGCCCTCAAGCTCGAACCCCGAAGCGCCGTCGTCAACCTGGAAGTCGGCGCGTTCCTAAGGAGCATCGGGCTCTATGAACAAGCGATGAAATTCTTTTTCCGCGCCGCGAAGCTCGACCCCGCCGACCCGGAGCCGAACATTCAGATCGCCCAGTGCCTCATGTACATGGGGAGATTCGGGGAGGCCGCCGACAGGTCCACATTGGCCCTCGGCGAAGATCGCGACAACATCTCCATCCGGTACCTCCGCGCCCTCCGGCTCGTCCTGGCCGGCCGGCTCGGTGAGGCGGACAGGGAGATCACGGCCATCCGCGGCCTCAATCCAAAATTCAAATACCTGCCGATGGCCGAAGCCGTGCTCGCCGCGGCGAAGGGCGAGAAGGACTAGGCCCTGGCCCTCAAAGGGGGGATCGAACACCTCCCCATCCAAGGGCCCTGTTTCTATCTCCTCCTGGGCATGAAAGACGAGGCCATCGCCAATATCCAGGCCGGCATCGCAAAGGGTTTCGACACGAGCGGCGACTACCTCTACTCCTACCCCTCGCTCGTCAAGAACCCCGGCCTCGAGACCCTGCGCGGCGATCCCCGCTTCGAAGAGATCCTTAAAAAACAGAAGGAACGATACCGGAACGAACTGAAAAAATTCGAGGACATGTAGCGGCCGGGCCCTCCCGGAAGCGGAGGGCAGCGGCCCCCGGATCCTGAAGGGGGTGGTTGAGCAGCGAGAGAGATCTCATTTTCTAACGGGGGGGGGATATTCCTATCAATGAACAGGACGGCATTTAGAGGAGGAAAGAATGAACAACGAGAAAGTGACAAGGTCCTGGGGAGTCGCGGTCGCGATCGTCGCGGCGATCATTGGCGTTGCCGCCGCGGCCCTGTCCATCACCTCGATGGCCAAGGCTCAACAAACCCAACCGGGCTACGCTCCCATGAGCGTTCAGTGGCAGCCCCAGTCCCTTATTGAAACGAAACTCGTCGCCAGGATCTTGAAAAACAACGAATTCTTGAAAACGAAGCTGGATAAACTCGCTGAGCAGCCAACGGAGCCCACCGAGAAGGATATCCAGACATGGAAGGATGAATTCAAGAACACCTATCTCGGGGCACCGCGTTTATGGGGCGATAAGGAGGGCGGGCGTGACTGGGCTCTTGTTCTGCCTGCGCTCTGGCGGATCGTCCGCGGCAGCAAGGATATCAGTATCACGTCCATCTCGGCCATGATCGAATACGTCCCCTACGATCAGGTCGCCGCCCCCGCGGCCAAGGATGACGTCGACGCCATCATTCGGATCAGAGTGACGTTCTCGGCCAGCCCGGGTGAAAACGTCCTGGAGGGGGAGTTGAAGCATCGGAGAGTCTGCGAGATCCAGCCCTGAGCGACGGGAGGCCGGAGTGCCTCCCCAGACCTCATGCCTGAGCGGCTCCGCTCCTAGCGGACGAGCTCGGTCCAGAGCCAGTAGAGGAACGCGCCGAAGTAGACGGCGAGGAGGACCCAGGCCAGGATATTGATGGTGTCGTTGATCCGCTTCATCAGCGGGAAGTCGCGCCGCCGCCCGCGCGTGTTGAGTTTCGGCAAGGCAAAGAGGAGGGCGATCGCCAGAAGTATCACCAGCCACTTGCGCATCAGCCGGGATTATCGCCGAAACACTCCCGGCGCGCAACAGTTGCGGCCTCTCCGTCCAACGTCCAGCCCACGGCAGGCCTGATCCGCCCCGCGCGTTGACAGGGTTCGGCCCGAAGTGCTATCGTCAGGCTTCGTTCCCCGCCGGAACGCAAGAACAAGGAGGCCCGTCGTGAAGAAACTTCTGTCCATCCTGATCGTCCTGGCCCTGGTCGTACCCCTGGCCGCCCAGAAGAAGCCCAAGGTCCCCAAGACCCCGGCGCCCGCCCCCGTGGCCGCCAAGCAGGAACCCCCGGCTCCTCCGGCCAAGCCCGGCGAAGCCGAGCCCAAGCCCTACGACAAGGTCATCACGCCCGAATTCGCGACCCAGTCGGGCCTCATCAAGGTCCACACGCTCAAGTCGAAGGTCCTCTTCGAGATCCCCAAGACTGAGCTCGACAAAGACCTCCTCCTCGTCGTCCAGATCAAGAAAAGCCCGAGCGCGACGAGCTATCCCGGCGAGTCCGTCCAGGACATGGTCGTCCGCTGGCAGGTCCGAGAGAACAAGGTCCTGCTCCGCTCGGTTTCCTACGCCAACATCGCCGACCCCAGCGAGCCCATCAGCAAGGCCGTCGCGGCCATGAACACCGGGACCATCATGATGGCCTTCCCGGTCGAGGCCTTCGCCGCCGACGGCTCGCCGGTCATCGACGCGATCAAGCTCTTCACGAGCGACGTCAACGAGATCCCGGTCAAGAAGACCCTCGCCGGCATGTCGCTCGACGCCTCCCGGACATTTCTCGACAAGGTCCGGGTCTTCCCGCTCAACCTCAACGTCGAGGCCACCCAGACCTTCAACCCCAAGCCGCCCCAGCTCCCGCCCGGCTTCCCGCCCCAGTACGCCGACATGCTGCCTCCGACGCCTAGCCCGACGGCGGTCGTCCACTATTCCTTCGTCAAGCTCCCGGACAAACCGATGATGGGCCGTCTCGTCGACGACCGCGTCGGCTATTTTTCCCTCAGCCAGACGGATTACGGTCGTCCGGAGCACGAAACGACCGTCCGCGAATTCATCACGCGCTGGCGCCTCGAAAAGAAAGACCCCAACGCCGCCAAGAGCGAGCCGGTCAAGCCCATCGTCTTCTACGTCGACCCCGCCACCCCCGCCAAGTGGGCGCCCTACATCAAGAAGGGCATCGAAGCCTGGCAGCCCGCCTTCGAGGAGGCCGGCTTCCTCAACGCCATCCAGGCCAAGTACGCTCCCTCCCCCGACCAGGACCCCGATTGGACCGCGGACGACGCCCGGATCTCGACCATCCGCTGGGTGCCCTCGACCGTGGCCAACGCCATGGGACCGAGCATCATCGACCCGCGCAGCGGCGAGATCCTCGAGGCCGACGTCGAGATCTACCACAACGTCCAGCAGCTCGCCCGCGACTGGTACTGGACGCAGTCCGGACCGCTCGACCCGCGCTCGAAAACTCTGCCCATCCCCGACGAGGTCATGGGCGACATCCTCGTCTTCATCGTCACCCACGAGGTCGGCCATTCCCTCGGCCTGCCCCATAATTTCAAGGCCAGCGCCACCTACCCCATCGACAAGATCCGCGACAAGGACTGGGTCAAGAAGAACAGCCACGTGCCGACGCTCATGGACTACGCCCGCTTCAACTACGTGGCCCAGCCCGAGGACGGTATCGACCCGGTCGATCTCATCCCCAAGATCGGCCCCTACGACAACTTCTCTATCAAGTGGGGCTACTCGCCCATCCCCTCGGCCAAGACTCCCGACGAGGAGAAGACGACCCTCAACGAGTGGTGCAAGGTCCAAGAAACGACGCCGTGGCTGCGCTTCAGCACGGCCGGCACACGCGGCACCGACCCCGGCGAGGAAACCGAGGCCGTCGGCGACATCGACGCCGTCGAGGCCACCCGGCTCGGCATCAAGAACCTCAAGCGGGTCATGGACATGCTGCCGGCCGCCGTGCTCAAGCCCGGCGAGAACTACGACCAGCTCGACCACATGTACACCGCCGTCTGGAGCCAGCTCCGGCTCGAGCTCGGCCACGTGGCCAACATCGTCGGCGGTTATGACAGCGAGCCCAAGACCGGTCCCGTCGCCGGCGTCCGCTTCACGCCCATCTCCGAGGCCCGCCAGAAGGCCGCGGTCAAGTTCATCGGCGAGAACCTGTTCAAGACGCCGGGCTGGATGGAGCCGGCCGAGATCCTGCGCAAGGTCGAGCCGACGAGCGGGCAGGCCCGTCTCCTCTCTCTCCAACAGGGCATTCTTGCGCGCCTCCTTCTTCAGAACCGGACGGCCTGCCTACAGGAGCATGAGGCCATCCTGGGCCCCAAGGCCTACACCGTCGCCGAGCTCCTGCTCGACCTGCGGGCCGGGATCTTCGGCGAGCTCATGGCCGAAGCCGTCAAGGTCGACCCCTACCGCCGCAACCTGCAGAGGGCCTATATCACTCTGCTCGGCGCCCGCTTGAGCCCCCCGCCCGCAGCCGCGGCGGGAGCGGCGGCCGCGCCGGCCCTCACGAACGACGACAGCCGCGGCGCCATCCGGGCCGAGCTCAAGGCCGTCAAGGCCCTGCTTCAGACCAAGGTCGCGGGCGCGGCCGACAAGACCGCCAGGAACCACGTGGAAGACCTGATAGACCAGATCGCGGTCCTTCTCGACCCGAGAGGCGTCACTCGCTGAGACCGGGGGGCGCCCGCCGGATCGTGCGAGAACAGGCTTCTGCCGCCCGGCCGGCAGAGCAAGAGGAGGAAAAAGTGAAGAACGGAAGATCGGTCAGGTTGGTTGTGTCGGCGGCGATCCTCTTAGGACTGTCCCTTTCGTGGGGACTTTCCCTCTCTGCGGCCGGCGCCGCCCAGGACGTCACGGTCAAGGAGGTCGAGCCTTTCCCCTACTGCGCCGTCAGCCATAAGGGCCCCTACACGGACATGACCGCGGTCATCGGCGAATTGATAGCCGCCATGCAGGCCCAAGGGCTGTTCCCCCTGATCCGCGGCCCCATGGTCGGCGTCTACTACAATTGGCCCGGCGACACCAAACCCGAGGACCTCTCCTGGGAGGCCGGGTTCGCCATCGCGGCCCAGGCGACACCGGAGCTGCCGCTGGTGAAAAAGATCTGGGAGCACAAGACTGTCGCCGCCGCGCTCCACGTCGGCCCCTACGACAAGGGCGGCGCGACGGTCGATAGGATCATGGCTTGGATGGCGGCCCATGGCTACGAGGCGACCGGCCCCGTGCTCGAGCGCTACCTCGACATGAACCCCATGGCCGTCAAGCCGGAGGACCTGCGCACCGAGATATGGGTCCCTTGTAAGAAGAAATAGCTACTTCTGGAACTTATAGCCCGACCACGGCACCGTGACCAGGTGCTTCGGCGCGGACGGGTCGTCCTCGACCTTCCGCCGCAGGTTGTACATGAAGGTGTCGATCGTGCGCGTCGTCGGGAACTTTTCGTATTCCCAGACCTGGCCGAGGATGGTCTCCCGGGAGACGACCTGACCCTCGCAGGCGGCCAGGAGCTTGAGCAGGCTGAACTCCCGGGCCGTCAGGTGAAGATCCCGGCCGCCCTTGGTCGCGATCTTCTTCCGGAAGTCGATGGCGACATCCCCGAATGTACAGTCCTCGATCTCCGGGAGCTCGGGCCGCGACCGTCTCAGGACGGCGTGGACCCGGGCAATGAATTCGTCGGTGCCGAAGGGCTTGATCAAGTAATCGTCGCCGCCGAGCTCGAGACCCAGGACCTTGTCCATTTCTTTTTTCTTCTGCCCGGACATGATGATCACCGGGATCTGCCGGCCGGCCTCGCGGAGCTTCCGGCAGACTTCGAGCCCGCCGAGCGCGGGCATGACGATGTCGAGGACGACGAGGTCGTAGCTCCCCTGGAGAGCCTTGTTCAAGCCCTCGCGGCCGTCTCCGGCCTCCCCGACTTCGTACCTTTCCGCCTCGAGCGCCGCGGCGAGCGTCTGGCGCAGGACCCGGTCGTCGTCGATGATCAGGATCTTTTTCATGCTTTCCGCCTTTTCGGGAATTTGAGCGTGAACGTCGTCCCCTGCCCCGGCTTGCTCCGGAGGCCGATCGTCCCGCCGTGGGCGTCCATGATGTGCTTGACGATCTTCAGCCCGAGGCCCACGCCTTTCGGGTCATGGCGGACGGCCGCCGGGGAACGGAAAAAGGCCTCGTATATCTTCTCTCCGTCCTCGGGCGGGATGCCGATGCCCTGGTCGCTGACGCTGACCTCGACATCGCCGTCATTCTCCGCGAGCCGGACGGCGACGCGCTTCCGCCCGGCGCTGTACTTGATGGCGTTGTCCACCAGGTTGAGCAGGGCCTGGCGGACCGAGTCGGCATCGGCCTCGATCCAAACCGGCCCCTCGGGCGTCTCGACCTCGAGATCGAGATCCCCGCCCGCCGTCGCCGACCGCACGATCTCGGCCACCTCAGTGACGAGCGGCTTGAGGTCCATCTCGCGGAATTCGTAGAGCTTGGCGTCCTGCTCGATCCGGCCGAAATCGAGGACGTTGTGGAGGAAACGGCCGAGCCGGCCGCATTCTCCGGCCATGAGCTCGAGGAGCCGCTCCCGGCGCGCTTCGTCGCCGACCTTGCCCGACTGGAGGAGCTGCGAGATCCCCTGGAGGGAGGTCATCGGCGTCCGGAGCTCGTGGGACACGGAGGAGATGAATTCGGTCTTCAGCCGGCCGAGCTCCTCCGACTTTTCCCTGGAGGCCCGCTCGTAGATGACCTCTTCCTGGAGCCGGATCCGGCGCAGGGCCGCGGCCACTTCGGCGGCCAGTGTCTCGAGAAGCTCGTGGTCCTCGTCGGTGAATCTCAATCCAGACTTTTTCGGGCCGACGATTATCCAGCCGGCGAGGCCGCTGCCGAGCGGGAGCGGCAGGGTGACCTCGAAGCCGGGGACGTCCGGCCTCGAGTCCGCCCAGGGGGCGCCCGGCTCCGGGCGGCGGGCAAGCCGCGAGACGGCCGTGTCGTCGAGCCCTCGCCTTAGGACGATCCCGGGCGGCCCATCGCCCGGTTCCAGGACGAGCGCGCCGACCTTCTCCGCGGGGAGGATGTCGGCGAGCGTGTTCTCGAAGAGATCCAGGAGCTCTCCGGCGCTTAACGCCCTCGCGGAGGCCGCGCTGAAATCGCGGACGGCCCGGCGGTAATTGTAATCCCTGCGGAAAAGGGCTTTGTCCACGAGGAGCTGGATCCTGTTCCGGACGGGCGCGAAAGCCACGGCCGCGACGACGGCGGCGCCCGCGGGGATCCAGTTCCGGCCCGGACGAGCCGGCCCGGCGAAGAGCTGTTTCAGCCCTTCGACCGACAGCAGGTAGACACCGGCCGTGACCATGGTCAGGAGCGAATAGACGAGGCTCCGGTTGATGATCAGGTCGATGTCCATGAGCTTGTGCTTCAGGATGGCGACGGCCATGGCGAGCGGCAGGAGGACGAAGAAAGCGCTGGCGGCTTCTTCGCCGAGCGGCGGATCCAGGCCCAGGACGAGGGGGAGCTGGTAGAGGCACATGAACGGGCCGAGCCCCACGATCATACCGTAAAAAGTCCATTTGATCGGATCCCTGCGCTCGCGCGAAGCCGAAGCCCGGAAAGACCGGAAGAGCACGACGACCGCCGCGACGCACAGGACCAGAATATAGAAACGGAAAAAACGGAAATATTTCTTTAGACGAAAGATTTCGATCGATGGAAGGAGGAGAGAAGATGCGAACACGGCGTTGAAAAACGCGCCGAAAAGAAGGGACGCGCCCCAGATCACCGAAAAGCCGCGAGCCCGGCTTCGGGACGCCAGCGTCAGCGCGAACCTCAGGAGGAGGGCGGGCGTCAGGGTATAGGCGAAGAAAAAAAGGACCCCGGGGATGAGATGGAGCGCCCTCCCCTGGACACCGTACCACTCCCCGCTGATCATCACGGCCGAGGAGAAGGCCATGCACAGCCAGAAAAACACGCGCGCCCGTTCGTCCTCGGAGCGGAGAAAATAGACCCCGAAGCCGATGAGGAAACCGGGCATGGCCGTCAGGAGATAGACCAGGGGCAAGGCCCCGCCGGCGTAATGGGCGACCAGACGCTCGCTCACCGTCTCCTCCCGGCCGTCCTTCACGAAGACGAAATCGACCGGGTCACCGATCCGGTGGCGGGCCGCGACGAACTTGAAATCGTATTTGATGTCCCGGACCTCGAATCCGTCGGCCTTGACGATCGCCCGCGGCAGGAGCTCGGCGGGAATTCCCGTCGTCTGGGCCAGCGTGTCCCAGGGGATCTCCGCCCGGCCGAGGAGCCCGACGAAACCGACGACGCTCAGCCCGAGGATGACCGCCCCGGCGAGAATCGAGAGATAAAAGGCCGCTTTTCTGCGTCCCATCTGTTGCCTGACTGGCCCGATTATAAGGGAGTTCGCCGCCGGGTTTCAAGGTGCCGGGCCGGAAGGAGGAAACCTTTTGACCTCAAAAGGCGTCAACATATTGTAAACAGTCTGCCTGCGAGAGGACCCATGTTTAAAAATTACCTCAAAATCGCCGCCCGGAACCTGCTCAAACACAAGGGTTATTCCTTCATCAATATCCTGGGATTGGCCGTCGGGATCGCCGCGAGCGTCCTCATCACGCTCTACGTCCTGGACGAGCGAAGCTACGACCGATTCCATGAGAAGGCCGACCGGATCTACCGAATAACGGCCGACTGGTCGAACAAGGGCGATTCCAAGATCCACCAGCTTGGGACGCCCTCCGTCCTGGCCAGGACGATCCGTGACAAGTATCCCCAGGCAGAAGCCGTGACACAGCTCTGCGGCCCTCTCGGGGATTGGGTCATCAAATACGGAGAGATCGGCCTCAAAGAAACGGAGGTCTACGGGGCCGAACCGTCCTTTTTCGAGACATTCACCTTCCCCTTGATCAAAGGGGATCCCGCGACCGCCTTGACGGATCCCGACTGTGTCGTCCTCTCCCAATCGCTCGCCTCCAAGTGCTTCAGGGATGAAGACCCCCTGGGCCGGACGCTCGACATCCAGGCCCTGGGCGAGCGGAAATCCTACCGTGTCACCGGGATCGCCGGAGACGTCCCCCGCAACTCCCATTTCCGGTTCGAGATGCTCGTCTCGATGAAGACGCTCTTCAGGGGAGACGAGCCGGGCTGGACGTCGAACAATTTCACGACCTATCTCCTGTTAAGCAACGGCGTGACCGAAAAGCTCATGGAAGAGAAGCTCGTCGAGATCGACAAGGTCTATTCCGAAGGAGGCCGGACTCACATGCCTTGGATCTGGAGCCTGGAACCGATCACGCGGATCCATCTCCGCTCCGACCTGGCCACGGGAAACCAGCCCAACGGGAGCGGCGCCTACGTCAACCTTTTCACCGTGGTCGCCGTTCTGGTCCTACTCATCGCCTGCATCAACTTCGTCAACCTGGCCACGGCCCGCTCGGCCAAAAGGGCGAAGGAGGTGGGCATCCGGAAGACCGTCGGTTCGCTTAAAAGTCAGCTCGTCGGGCAGTTCCTGAGCGAGTCGATCATGCTCAGCCTCCTGTCCCTCCTCCTGGCGATCGGCCTCATCCAGGCGGCCCTGCCGTTCTACCGCAACCTGACGGGCAGGCATCTCGGGCTCCCCTACTTCAGCGATCCCCTGGTCATGCCGGGCCTCATCGGCCTGGCCCTGGTCGTCGGAGTCGTCGCCGGTCTCTATCCAGCCTTCTTCCTCTCTTCGTTCAAGCAGACCGACATCCTGAAAGGCTCGCCTCTTGCCGGGAGAAAGCGCGGATCGCCCGCCTTGCGCAACCTGCTGGTCGTCTTCCAGTTCGCCATGTCGGTCCTGCTGATCATCGGGTCCCTGGCGATCGGGAGTCAGCTCGAATACATCAAGAACCGCAGGCTCGGATTCGACAAGGACCACGTCGTGGTCGTCCACAACGCCGAGATCCTGGGCTCCCGGCTCGACGCATACGGCGAGCGGTTGAAGCAGCGCGCCGCCGTCCTAGGCGTTTCGTCCGTCCGGTCGATCCCCGGGGAAGGCACCCCCAATTGGGGTATCGGCGTCGAAGGGGTGGCGACCGACCGCCCCTTGAACATGAATTTCCTGACCTGCGATCAGGATTTCGCGGCGGTCCTCGACATCCGGATGACCGAAGGGCGGTTCATGTCCAAGGACTTCCCGTCCGACGCCGACGCGGTGGTCATCAACAAGAAAGCCGCGGAATACTTCGGCATCTCCGCGCCCGTCGGCAAGAAGCTCCGGATCTGGTATACGCGTAAGGCCTACACCATCATCGGGATCATGGAGAACATCTATTTCGAATCCCTCCACAAGGATGTCCGGCCCATGGGTTATCTCTTGCCGGCGGCCGTCAATTCGACCCGCCGGCCTTACCTTCTCGTCAGGATCGGCTCGGCGCGAACCACCGAGATCCTGTCCTATCTCCGGAAGACCTGGGAGTCGTTCTCGCCGGACCTGCCCTTCGAGTTCTCCTTCCTTGACGAGCGGGTCAACGCCCTCTACCAGAACGACAGCCGGGCCGGAAAGATCGTTTCGGTGTTTTCCGGGCTGGCGATCTTCATTTCATGCCTCGGTCTTTTCGGGCTGGCCGCCTACGTGACCGAGCAACGGACCAAGGAGATCGGCGTGCGCAAGGTCCTCGGGGCTCGCCTCGGGACTATCCTGTGGCTTCTCATTGGGCAGTTCGTCAAGTGGGTCGCCGCGGCTATCCTGATCGCCTGGCCCGTGGGCTACTGGCTCATGCACCGCTGGCTCGAGAGCTTCGCGTTCAGGACGAGCCTCTCCGTCTGGCTCTTTGTCGGGAGCGGTTTAGCGGCCCTGCTCATCGCGGTGGCGACTGTCGGCGCGCAGGTCATGCGCACGGCCGCCGCCAACCCGGTCAAGAGCCTGCGCTACGAGTAAGGGCCGGACCGGGGGCCGCGGCGGCGGGGCGGCCATCACGGGCTGGCGGCTCAGCGGTCAAAACGGGCTTGAACGCCGGCCGGAACCGTGCTACATTTTATAAACACCCCAAGAACCGAAGGAGAGGAAATGTCCCGAAATCCGGTCGACAAGTCAGCCATCATCACCATCGAGCGCCACATCCTCGAGGAACAGTCCTTCCATCCCGAGGCCACGGGCACCCTGACCAATATCCTCTATGACCTGGCCCTGGCCGGGAAAGTCATAGCCAGCAAGACGACCCGGGCCGGCCTGGCCGAGATCCTCGGCCGGACGGAGGACATCAATATCCAAGGCGAAACGGTGATGAAACTCGACCGCTTCGCCGACCTGACGATCACCCGGCTCACCGATCACACGGGCCGGCTGGCAGGTCTCGCCTCCGAGGAGAACGATGAGTTCATCCCCATCCCCGACAAGTACCCCATGGGCAAATACCTTCTCGTCTTCGACCCGCTCGATGGCTCTTCCAATGTCGACTACAACATGCCCATCGGCACGATCTTCGGGATCTACAAGCGGCTGAACGAATCCGGCCCGATGAGCGCTTCCGAATTCTTCCAGCCCGGCCGGAACCTGGTGGCCTCCGGTTACATCGCCTACGGGACGAGCACGATGTTCGTCTACACGGCCGGGCACGGCGTCCACGGCTTCACGCTCGACCCGGCGGTCGGTGAATTCCTCCTGTCCCACCCCAACATCAAGATCCCGCCGGCCAAATACTTCAGCGTCAACCTCGGCTATCAGATCTACTGGAGCACGGGTGTCCAGGCCTATACGGAATTCCTGCAGGGGCACGGCGGCGGGATCAGGGGCCTCTCGCTGCGCTATATTGGAACGCTCGTTTCCGACTTCCACCGGAACCTCCTCGCGGGCGGCGTCTTCTATTACCCGGCCGACTCCAAGGACCCGCATCTCTCGACCGGAAAGCTCCGCCTTCTTTATGAAGCCGGACCGCTCGCCTTCATCGCCGAACAGGCCGGCGGCGCCGCCTCCGACGGGAAAGGACCGATCCTCGACATCAAGCCCACCTCCCTCCACCAGCGGACCCCCCTCTTCATCGGCAACAGGGAGCTCATCGAGAAGGTCGAGGAGCTCATCCGCGGCCTGGATTAGGGTTCTTTCGCGGAAGGGAACGACATGATGAAAACAAGCTCTCCTGCCAATACTGGGGACGTCCGCCATGAGGCGGCGATGGATATCGCCCTGAAGACCCCCGTAGCGGAGGGGGACCCGCCGAAGGCGGGGGAACCGCCGGGACTGGTTCCCGGGGGGGCCGGGGGGCTAAGGGCGATATCCTTCGCCAAGCCGAATAGAGGGCTTCCCCAAAACCGGGAGAAGAGCCGAATAATCCAAGCCGGCATATTGTACGTCCTGATCGTCGCGGCGGCGTTGGCCGTCCCGGGGTGCGCGAAAAAGGAAAGCCGGGCACCGGCGGCCACGGTGGACGACGGCTGGGTCAGCCTGTTCAACGGCCGCGACCTCGATGGCTGGACCCCCAAGTTCGCTAAAAGCGAAGCGGGAGTCAATTATAAGAACACGTTCCGCGTCGAGAACGGCGTCCTCAAAGCGTCTTATGATGAATACGGGAAGTTCGACGGCGAATTCGGCCATCTCTTCTACAAGGAGCCCTTCGGCCACTACATATTGCGCGTCGAGTACCGTTTCACGGGAGAGCAGACGCCCGGAGGTCCTTCCTGGGCCTTCCGGAACAGCGGCGTCATGTTCCACAGCCAGTCCCCGGAGAGCATGGGCCTTGAGCAGAGCTTCCCCGTGTCGATCGAAGCCCAATTCCTGGGCGGCAACGGGACCGAAGAGAGGCCAACGGCCAACCTCTGCACGCCGGGAACGAACATCGTCATGGCCGGAGAGCTGGTTACGCGGCACTGCACCAACTCGACCTCGGCGACCACCCACGGCGACCAATGGGTGACGGTCGAGATCGAAGTCAATGGCGGTGGAGTCGTCAAACACCTTATCGACGGCAAGACCGTCATCGAGTATGAACAGCCCCAGCTCGACCCCGCGGACGCGGATGCTCAGAAGCTCATCAAGGATGGGGAGTTGCTTCTTGAAAAGGGCTACATCGCCCTCCAAGCCGAAAGCCACCCCGTCGAGTTCCGCAAGGTCGAGATTAAAATTCTCAAGTAACGGCCGCGCGGCGGGCCAATCCGCGCAGCATGCCGGCGAATACCAGCCGGTGAAGCGGCCACACGAGGTACCAATAGGCCAGTCCGGCCAGCCCACGCGGGTCGAACATGGCCGTTTGTGTGATCCGCGCTCCATCTCCTTCCGGCTCGACTTCGAACACCAACCAGGCCCGGCCCGGTAATTTCATCTCGGCTTCCAAGCGCAGGCGTCGCTCCGGCACGAGCTCCGCGACCCTCCAGAAGTCGAGCGGCTCGCCCGCCCGTAAGTCGAGCGGATGCCGCCGGCCCCGGCGCATGCCGACGCCTCCCGCCAGCAGGTCCAGGGCGCCGCGCGCCCGCCAGAGCCAGTTGCCGTAATACCAGCCGGTTTCGCCGCCGATCCGCTGGATAGGCTCGAACGCCCGGGCTGGCGGCGACACGACGCGCGCCGACCGCACGTCCACCAGGCGGTTACCGAACCTCACACCGCCCCAATGACGGGGCTCGCACGCCGCGGCGACGGAATCCGCCCAATGGGTCTCCGCGAGTCGCTTGTCTTCGCGGCCCAGCGCCTGAGCAATGGCATCCTTCACGCCGACCGGCCGAATGGGGAACGCTTCCAAGGCCGAAGGATCCCGGACCACCGTCGGATGCCGGACGCCGTCGATCAGTTTGCGGCCCACCCGCGCGTAGAGCGGCGTCACCAGCCCGAGCCAGAGGCCTGAAAGACGCGGAGTCAGGAGCGGAACGGGGATCATCGCCCGCCGCAGGCCGCGTTGGCGGGCGTACTCGCGCATCAGTTCGCCGTAGGACACCCGGTCCGGTCCGCCGATCTCGAAGATCCGGTGGCCGGACGGCGGGAGGTCCAGCGCCCCCACGAGATAGGCCAGCACGTCGTTGATCGCGATGGGCTGGGCCGGCACCCGCACCCAGCGCGGCGTCACCATCACGGGGAGCCGCTCGACCAGGGCACGGATCATTTCGAAAGACAGGCTGCCGGACCCGAGGATGACGGAGGCGCGGAATTCGATGACCGGCACGCCGGCCGACCGAAGGACCTCCCCAACCTCGTGCCGGCTACGAAGATGCTGCGATAGGCCGTCCGCGTCGTCTCCCAGGCCGCCCAGATAAACGATCCGGCTGACGCCGGCCGCGGACGCTGCCCGGGAAAAATTCCGGGCGGCCGCCCTATCCTTTTCCTCGAAGCTGCCGGACGCGGCCATGGAATGGACGAGGTAATAGGCCGTGTGCACGGAGCGAAAGGCGAATTCGAGCGACGCTGCGTCGAGCAGGTCGCCGGCCACGACCTCGGCCGCCGCCCCCGCGCGCCCTTTCAGGAACTCCGGCCGCCTGGCCAAACACCGCACGGGACGGCCGCATTCCTCCAGCCGGCGGAGAAGCCGGCCTCCGACGTATCCAGTGGCGCCGGTGAGGAGAACGAGGCCGTTCGGACGGTGCTCCATGGAATAGCGATCCGTCAGGCGTTCAAGATCGCCCTGATCTTCTCCGCGTAGGCCTTGCTGGCCGGGGACGGCGTATCGATGACGATGTCCGCGGCCGAAGAGACGCCCAGCCCGAGTTCGACGGCGCGGGCGATCTGCTCCTGGGCGAAGACAGCCGGCTTCATGACGGCGTCGTTCGAGCCCAGATCCTTGAGGATGGCCACCCCCGCCCCTGCAGCAAAGAATTCCCGACGTGTCATTTCGCGATGTTTTCTCATGGCCTGCATCCTCCCGATAACCTAAAGACATTCTGTCCCTCTAATTTAACATAATCTCGCGGCCAGGCGATACTCGGCTTGTTCCTTCCCATGAGACGATTTCGTTCAGCCTCACATCTATTAAAATCAGGGTAAAGTTGAGCATCCTCTTGACAGATACACTATTATCGTGTACACATTAATAGTGTATTTCTGGAGGCTCGAAAAATGCTCAAGAACATCACCCTGAGCGCGGAGGAAGGATTGATCGAGAAGGCCCGTGACAAGGCCCGACGCGAGCGGACGACCCTCAACGCGACGTTTCGGCAGTGGCTGCATCAGTATGTAAGTCGTGGCACCAGGACCGCCGATTTTGGCTCCTTCATGGATTCGTTGAGCTACGCCCGGCCCGGCAAGAAATTCTCGAGGGACGAGTTGAATGAGCGATAAATTCTTCCTCGATACAAATATATTCGTCTACACGTTTGACGATCGGGACCCGGGAAAGCGGGACCGGGCGAGGGCGCTCGTCGCCGAAGCCCTGGCCGAATCCCGCGGCGCCATCAGCTATCAGGTCGTACAGGAATTCCTGAACGCCGCTCTCCGAAAGTTTGCGAAACCGCTCACGGCCGCGGACGCCGAACGCTACCTCACGGTCGTCCTCGAGCCCCTCTGCGCCGTCTTCGCCGGCATCGAACTCTACCATCAGGCCATCGACATTTCGGAGCGCTGGAAGTACTCAATCTACGACTCGCTGATCATCGCTTCGGCGCTCCAGGCCGGCTGTTCTGTCCTCTTCTCCGAAGACCTCCAACACGGCCAGAAGATCGGTGGTCTCCGGATCCTCAACCCCTTCGTCGAATCTCCGCAAAACTGACGCAAGGCCGCTCCAAATGAGAGCCCGGCCTCGGCCGAAGCGTCCTAGTTAAAGAGCCGCAGCAAGGCGTCTTGACATCATGAAGGAGGCATGATATGGTTAGCCATATGAAAACGACCATACATATTCCCGACAGCCTGTTCGATGAGGCCAGGAAGGTCGCCAATCAGGAGAAAACGACGTTGAAAGCCCTGGTCGAGGAGGGGCTCAGGAAGGTCGTCGCCGAGCATCGTGACCGCAAGCCCGAGGGGTTCAAACTCCGCCAAGCCGCATTCAAGGGTCAAGGCCTTCAGCCTCACGTGGCCAGCGTAACCTGGGATCAGATACTCGACCTCAGCTACGAAGGACGGGGCGGATGATCGCCGTCGACAGCAACATCCTGGTTTACGCGCACCGCGAAGATTCGCCTTGGCATGCCGCCGCCTTCGAGTGCGTGCGGGGACTCGCCGAGAGCCGGACCCAATGGGCGATCCCCTGGCCCTGTTTCCACGAATTCCTGGCCGTCACGACGCACCCGCGGATCTACTCCCCGCCCACGCCTCTCGATCTGGCCATCGACCAGGTCGAGGCCTGGCTCGAATCGCCGAGCCTAGTCCTCCTAGCCGAAGACGGGGGCTATTGGCCGCGGTTCCGCACACTCGTCCTCGCCGGGCAGGCCGCCGGTCCGAAGATCCACGACGCGCGTATCGCGGCCGTCTGTCTTCAAAATGGCGTAAGCGAACTTTGGACGATCGACCGGGACTTCAGCCGTTTCCCGGCTCTCAAACTTCGCAATCCCCTCAAGTCGGTTTAGAGATCAGCCGCGGCTTGACTTTCGTGTAGACGTCCTTTCGATGTCCGATCTTGAGGACTATGATCGCATCACCCAGAACACGATAGATGACGCGGTAATCTCCGACTCTCATTTTCCGGTGCCCGGCAAGGCTCTGCTTGAGAGGCCTGCCAGCGCGAACCGGATCCGGCGCCAGTCTTTTTTCGATCGCTCCCCGCAATCGGTCCTTGATGTTTTCAGGTAGATCCTCGATATCCTCGGCTACCAGGGGATGGTAGAGGAGCCGATAGGTCATTTTTTCTTCCACACCCTCTTATGCGAGAGGGCTTTTTCGGCCGAGAAGGTCTTTTCTCGTTCCGAGGCCGCCTCCGCCCAAAAAGCGTCCTCATCGTCGGTGACGGCTTCCTTGAGAAGATCCCTGGCCTTCATGGATACGGAAACATCATCCCGCCTGGCCAGCTCCTTGAGCGTCCAGTACAAAGAGTCTTCCATCACGACGTTCACTCGAGGATTCTTGGTCGGCATCCTGTCACCTCGACTTCAGTGTATCACTAGTGATGAACTTTTTCAACCGCTCGGGTTTTTGGTCTAGGCCACGCCGCGTCGTCAGCCCTTCGGACCGCGGCAATCGCGGACGCAGATGCCGCAGATGAACTGGGACGTGTAGCCCTTCTTGCGGAATTCCTTGAGCTTCTCGAAGCAGGCCCGGTGGTCGAAGGCCTCCCGCGTCTCGTTAATGGCCTCGGCCGGGCAGGCCCTGATGCAGGCGCGGCAGGAGCCGCAATCACGATCGAGAGGAGCGTCGGGCACGAACGGCATGTCCGTCAGCACCGTCACAAGCCGGAAACGCGCCCCGAGCTCGGGGTTGACGAGGAGGTTGTTGCGGCCGAACCAGCCGAGCCCTGCCGCGCGCCCGACGTGCTTGTGCGAAAGGTGGGCCTTCTGTTTGTCCCAGTCGATGATCTGGGAGGCGGCGATGGCCAGCGACCCGAAGCCCTGTTTCTGGATTTGATCGGCGACGAGGAGCGCGCCCCGGTCCAGGAAGAAGTTCATCTGCCTGTAATGATGAAAATAGATCTGCGTCGGGTGGTCGTCGATATCGTCGAGGACGGTGTCGCTCAGGCCCTTGCCGAGGGAGACGGCCAGGTCGAACCTGCCGCTTGTTTCCGGCTCGAGCAGGAATTCCCCGCGCATCCCAACGACGTCGGCGACCCCGAACAGATCGAAGCCCAGCTCCAGGGCGAAAGCC
>JBFYOD010000081.1:0-32131 GCA_041303965.1 Candidatus Aminicenantota bacterium | reverse complement strand
CTTCTCGACGACTGCCGGGAGGCCTACGGCTCGTCCTACTGCCGCCACGCCTGCGGGCTATGCGAACCGTCCTGCCCGCGGGGCGTCCCGGTGAACACCATTATGCGCTACGAATATTATTTCGCAGCGAAGGGGAGGGAGAAGGAAGCGATGGGCCTCTACGCCGCGGTGAGCGACCGCGGTCTCGACGCCGGGGCATGCGCGGGCTGCGCCGGCCACTGCGAAGCGGCCTGTCCCTACGGCGTCCCCATCCAGGCCAAGTTGCTCATGGCCCATGAGAACCTGACGCCGTAAAGCGGACCTGTACCCGATCTTATACGCTTTTCGCCAACTTCTTGCGTCCGATGCTGACCAGGTTCTGGATTAGGTCGACGGTGACAATAACAGCGATGAAGAGCAGCATGAACCGCAATCCGAACTTGATCTTGGGCAGAAGCCGCTCGGAGATGTCGACGGCGAAGAGGTTGTCGAAGGGCTGACGGAGAAGCAACCCGATCAGGGCGAGGGAGACGACGTTCGAGATCGTGTCCACCCATCGGGAGCGGGTGAAGAGCTTGACGAGGAGCGTCATGGTCGAGGCGGCGAACATGGCGATGACGATCATCGACAGCCGCCGTCCCGCCGCGGCGGTGAAAAGAGGCCGCGGGTTCGCGAAATCGAGATTGACGAAGAAGATGGTGTGGTACCGGGAGAAGAGGTAGAGGGCGAAGTCGGTGATGGCCAGCATGACCACCGCTCCGACGGCCGTCCCGATCCGGCTGACGAAGAAGCCCTTTTTCGGCGGCTTGACCTCGTCGAGGTCGACGGCCAGCTTGGGCCAGGGGAGCCGGACCTCTTTTCCGCTCTGGGTGATGAAATAGAGGACGAGGGTGACGACGCCGAGGTCGGCCAGGAAGGCCGTCGGCAGGTACATCAGGGCCTCGATGACACCAAGGCGGGGCATGAAGAGGAAGGGGAAGAAGATGAAATCCTTCTTGAAGACGACGGCGAAGACGGTCAGGAGCCCGTGGAAGGCGAAGAGGAGCGTCGTGTAACGGAAGAGGTAGCGCCTATAGGCCGGGGCGATGATGGGCCGGCCGTCGAGGTATTTTTCCGCGACTTGGCGCGGCTGGCCGTAGGCGGCGATGACCTTGTCGAGGGCGGCGTCGCCCGTTTCGCCGTGCTCCGCGGCGGCCTTTTCCAGGACGTGGCTGCGGATCTCGGACAGGATCTCCTCCCGTTCCACCCGGCCGGAAAGAAAATGGCTGATCTCTTCGAGGTAGATCTCGAGCTTATTGGACATGGAGGTTCTCCTTTGTGATCTCGGTGAGGATGCGGTTTTGATTGTGCCAAACTTCGAGGAGGCCGGCCTTCATGGCCCGGCCGTCGGCGGTGATGGCGTAGAACTTGCGGGGCCGGTCCTCGCCCAAGTCCCACTTGCTCGTGATCCAGCCGTTCTTCTCGAGCCGGCGGAGAAGGGGATAGAGGGTGTTCTCCTCGACCTTGTAGCCCAGTCCCTCGATGTGCTTGACCATGGAATAGCCGTACATGTCTTTTTCGAGGAGGGCCAGGACGAGGATCTGGAGGAACCCCCGGTTCATCTCCGTTTCCATGCTGCCGATGTCGGGGTCGGTCATGTTTTCTCCCTGGATCGCGTCATTTTGCCTCTCATTTTATTGATACCGTATGCCTTACTATAATGTGTATAAAACTATACTGTATACAAAACAGTATGTCAAGCATTTTCTAAAAATTCTTGGTGGTCCTTGAGAAATCTCCTCGTTTGACAGGCTCAAGGGGCTGTGGCAGGATGGGGCCGAGATGTGCGACTTTTGCCACCAGCACGGGGAAGGGAAGAAGTGGTACCTCGACGCCCGTAATTATTCCGAAGACCTCCTCAGCGACCTCGGCCGGCGGAAGTTCATCGAGCGTTTTTTCGAGTCGCCGGACCATCTGGCCAAGGGGGACCGGGCGCTCACTAAGCTCGACAAGATCCCGGCGTTCTTCACCCGCGGCATCCGGCGGAAGATCACCGGGAAACAGATGGTCAAGCACTTCGGCCAGGTCGTGCCCATCGAGGACATCGAAAAGATCCTGGGCTTCACGACATCGGTCGTGCGGCTCGCCTGCGTCTGCCGGCACGTCACGATCGGTCCCGAACATCGCTACTGCTACGGCATCAGCCTCGGACCGCAGGGCGGCGAGATGATGAAGATCGTCCAGGGGATCGACCCGGCCTACCTGATCGGGCCTAAAACCGGCGGTCTGGAGTATCTGCCCAAGGAGGAAGCTCTGGCCCTGATGCGGGAAAACGAGGAGGAGGGCCTCTGCCACACGGTTTGGTCCTTCGTCACGCCCTTCATCGGCGGCATATGCAACTGTTCCCTCCCGGGTTGCCTGGCCATGAAGACGACGCTGACTCATAAGACGCCCGTCATGTTCCGCTCGGAGTACGTGGCCCGGGTGGACGCGGATAGATGCAACGGCTGCGGGGAGTGTGTCAAGATCTGCCCGTTCGAGGCCTTCACGCCGCACAAGCGAAAGGCCAAGGCCCGCGTCGATTGGAAGAAGTGCTACGGCTGCGGCATCTGCCGGAACGCCTGCGCCAGGGACGCGATCACGCTTGCCGACCGCTCCTCCGTCCCCGAAGCGGCTTCTCTCTGGCTCTAGGGCTTGTCGTTATCCAGGGGAAGTCCGTCATGAGGCGGCGTAGGATGTCGCCCCGACGACCCCCGTAGCGGAAGGGGACCCGCCGAAGGCGGGGGAACCGTCGGGACTGGTTCCCGGGGGTTCGGGGGGCTAGGGGGGATATCCTGCGCAAAGCCGATTAGAGGGCTTCCCCGAGAACTGAAGTAGGGTTCTATTTTTTCCGCTTGGGCCTGGGCGTTTCGACCCAGTTCTCGATGAACTTCTTCGGCCCGCCCTCGTGCTCCTCGACCAGGGCCTGGAAGATGGCCTTCATGTGCTCGTAGGGCAGGGTGCCGATGATCATCCGGTTGTTGATGATCATGGTCGGCGTCGAGCGGATGCCGAAGGGGTGCTCGGCTGAGGTCTTTTCGTATTCCGCGCCCGTCGCGACCTGGGCCCGGATGATCTCCCTTATGTTCGGGTCGTCGTAGGCCGCTTCCACGCCGTATTTCACGGCCAGAACGCGGCGCCATTCGGGGTCGCGCGCGGCCCGGAAATTGGCCCAGACCTCGTCATGGATGGCCTTGAACTTGGACGGGTCGTAAGTCGCGATATAGGCCAGCTCGCAGGCCCCGGGGTGGAGGTTGGCCTTCTTCGGGACGACCTCGTTGCACAGGCCCTCGAGGGGAAAGAACTGGAAGGCGACGTTGATCTTGCCCTTGAATTCCTCCTTGAGCCGCAGGAACTGTTCGTTGAGATAGAGGCAGTCGGAGCAGAGGAGGTCGCCGTACTCGACGATCCTGATGGCCGCGTCATCGAAATTCTCGGTCGATCTCGCGGTCCAGAAAGGCGAGATGACGCTGGGCCACGGCACCTGCGGCAGCTCGTAGAACTGCTTGACGATGTTGACGGCCGTCCCCGACTGGGCTTCCTTGCGGGCGTTGTGGTACTCGATCATGCCGTAGGCGCCGGCCAGGGCGACGAGGCCGAAGACGACGATATGCTTCAGCGACGGCCGGACCCAGCGGTGGACGATATTCTTTGTCTCGTGGTCGATGCCGTAGACCCAGAAGAGGATGAAGCTCATGATGGAGAAGAGGTAGAACCCCGAGCAGAGGAGGCAGAGGCTGCCGAGGACGAAGACGGCGTAGCTGAAGAGGCCGACGACGCCGAGGACATTGAGGAGCGAAAGCGACTTGTTGGTCCGCTCGAAGGACTCCGAGGGGAAGACCGTGCCCAGGACGACCAGGGCGCCCATGAACATGCCGAAGAAGCCGAGCGGGACGCCCATGACCTGCGAGATCGACGAGAACGCGGAGCTGTCGCAGTTGAAGAAGGCGCTGATGTCGCAGAACGAGCCCTCGAAGATCGTCTTGGGGTAGTTGGCCCTGAAGAAGTGGTCGATGGTCATGAACGAGGCCGCGATCATGCCCGCGCCGGAGACGAAGCTGAGGAGGCGCGGGAACCGCCACCCGCCGAGGGTCAGTGTCCTTCGGTTGTCCATTCCGGTCTCCTTTACGTTCGCTTTCCGTCCGCGGCGGGTGCATTATATGGAGTTTTATTTCGTCATGCAACTGACCCGGCCGTGGAGGGGCTTCGGGTATCGTCTTCGTTCGCTGCGGTGATTCTTCACGCCTTCCCGGTCCGGATCCGATGGGAGGAGTCCGCGTATCCGTCCCGTGAAGGCTAAATCACCGCTTTATGCTCTCTCTGACGACACCCTCAGCCCCTGTTTCCCACGGCCCCTTTCCTCTTTAGATTTGTGGAAAAAAGCGATATAGTTACCCTCCCCGGCCGGGGGAAAGGCCGGAAGACGGAATTATTCGACGAGGAGGGAGAGCGTGACACACTACCGTCCAAATGGGATCTTCAGGCGTTTCGGGCTATCGGTCTTGGCCGTCGCCTTTACGGCGCTCGCCGCCGGGGCGGCCCAGAAAGTTCCGATATCCTTCGACGACTACCACGGCTACCCGGCCACGGCGAAATACCTCAAGGACGTCGCCGCCGCCTACCCGCAGATCACGGTGCTCCTGGAGATCGGCCAGAGCACGATGGGCCGGCCGATCTATGTCCTCGTCGTTTCGAACATGAAGACCGGGACGACCGTCGATGCCCAGGTCCCGCTCCGCAACCCGCGGGCCGAGGGCGTCAAGAACGTCACGCCGATGAAGCCCTATATGGGAAAGCCCGGCCAGTGGATCTGCGGGGCGACGCACGGCAACGAATACACCGGGACCGAGGTCTGCCTCTACGCGATCGATAAGCTGGTCACGGGCTATGGCGCCGATAAAGAGACGACGGCCCTCGTCGACGCGAAGACATTCTACATCTGCCCCATCGTCAACCCCGACGGCGTCTTCAACAGCCTCGACAAGGGCATCTCCCAGCGTCAGAACAGCATGCTCAGGGACGACGACGGCGACGGCCGGGTGAACGAGGACGGCCCCGACGACCTCAACGGCGACGGCCTCATCGCCCAGTTCCGCTACAAAGACCCGAAGGGGGGCTTCGTCGTTGACGGCGCTGATCCCCGGCTCATGGTCCGGCTCCGGCCGAACGAGAAGACCGAGAAGGAGCGCTGGTCGGTCGTCGTCGAGGACAAGGACAACGACGGCGACAAGCGGCGCGGCGAGGACCCCGAGGCGGGCATCGACCTCAACCGGAATTTCCCCGAGGGCTGGTGGAACGACCAGGGGTTCGCCGGCGGGTCGGGCGACTATCCGACCTCGGCCCCCGAGTCGCGGGCCGTGGCCGAGTTCTTCGTCACGCACCCCAACATCTTCATGGCCCAGTTCTACCACACCTCGGGCGGTTTCACCTTCCGGCCGCTCGGAACAGCGCCTCCTACGCGGCTCGACCCCAAGGACGTGGCCGTGCTCGACCTCGTCATGGGCAAGAAATACCTGGAAACGATCGGCGAAGACGTGCCCGCCGCCTGGAAGAACCCCGCCGCCATCCCGGCGCTCCGGGAGGAGCTGCGTAAAACCTCAAAGAACAAATACGCCATCGAACGGGGCTACGAACTGCCCCGCGGCTGGATGGTGAGCTACGACGAACTGAACGACCGCCGCTACGGCTTCGGCATGACCACCGATTGGGACTTCCTGGAGCTCGGGATCTGGTCCATCACGACCGAGCTCTGGAACCCGGCCGTGGACATCCCCGGCCTGCCGAGGGTGGCCGGCTCCGAAGGGGTCGAGGGGGACGACGAGCGACCCGAGGCGCGCTACGCGCTCGACCGCGCCCTCCTCAAGTTCCAGGACGAAAAATACGGCGGCAAGCTCTTCCTCAACTGGAAGCCGTTCAAGCACCCCGAACTCGGCGAGGGCGAGATCGGCGGCTGGATCCCGAGATATTCGTCCAACGCCTGGCCGGGCGAGCCGCTCGTCGGCGTCTGCGACAAGCACTACAGGTTCGAAATGTTCCGGGCGGGCCTCCTGCCCGACGTCGTCATCGGCGAGGCCAAGGCCCGGCTCCTCTACACCTCCGAGAACGCTCGCGAGGCGACGGCCGTGGCCGCGGGGAGCGAGGTCAGGATCAAGAAGGGCGGCGCCAAGGGCAAGTACCGCATCGTCGAAGTCACGGCGGTCGTCGAGAACAAGGGGCCGCTGGCGACGCACACGGCCCGCGGCTCGACTCTCCGCGGCAACCGCGAGGACGTCGTCTGGCTCGTCGGCGAAAGGGGCAAGGTGACCTTCCTCCAGGGCACGCCCTACCAGCGGCTCGGCGTCCTCGACGGGGCGATGAGGATCCCCGGCACGGGCGGGGGAGGCGCGGGCGGCGGGATGCGGTCCGGCGGACCCGGGGCTCCGACCGAAGAGTCCATGACACCGCCGCCCCAATTCCAGAGGCGTGGCGGGCCTCCGGGCCCGACCCAAGTCAGGCAGGGAGGGGCCCGGCGCGAGGTCCGCTGGCTCGTCGCCGTCGAAGGCGATTCGCCCCTCAAGATCGTGGTTTCGTCCCAGAAGGGCGGGACGAAGTCCGAGACCGTGAAGGTCCAGTAGGAGACGCGCCATGAAAACGAAATGGGCCATCATACTGACGGTTCTCCTGGCCGGCTCCCTCGTCGCCCAGTCCAAGCTCCAGACCAATCCGGGCGGCTATCACGGCGAGCTCGATTACCCCATGAGCTGGAAGCGCTATTACGGCTACGACGAGTGGACAAAGATCATGCGCGAGCTCCAGAAAAAATATCCCCAGCTCGCCGACATCCAGTCGATCGGCAAGAGCCGAATGGGCCGCGACCAGCTCCTGCTGACGATCACCGCCAAGGCGACCGGCAAGCCCGAGGACAAGCGGGCGATGTGGGTCGACGGGGCCATCCACGGCAACGAGGTCAACGGCATCACCTGTTCGCTTTACCTGGCCTGGTACCTCCTGACGCGTTACGAATACGACCCGTTCGCCCACGAGCTCGTCGACAGCACGACCTTCTACGTCCTGCCCGGCCTCAACGTCGACGCCAACGACTCCTATGTCAGCTTCCCTAACACCGAGAACAACCCGCGCGAGCCCTACCGGCCCACCGACGACGACGGCGACGGGCTCTTCGACGAGGACCAGACCGAGGACGTCGATGGCGACGGCGAGTTGTCGATGATGTACATCGAAGACCCGGCCGGGGAGTCCAAGCTCTCGCCCGACAAGAGGCGGTTCGTCCGCGTGGCCGACCCGCGCGAGGAAGTCCGGCGGTTCCGGCGCGTCGGGGCCGAGGGCTTCGACAACGACGGCGACGGCCTGATCAACGAGGACGACATCGGCGGGCCCGACCCCAACCGGAATTTCCCCTACGGCTGGAGCGTCGCGGAGGGCTACCCCTATCCGATGAGCGAAGCCGAGACCCGCAACGTCTTAGAGTTCCAGCTCCGGCGCTCCAACATCTTCGCCTCCTTCCACTACCACAACACCGGGCGGCTGATCATGTTCCAGGCGCCGCCGGCCCTGCGGCCGCCGGCCGGGCAGACGCCCGGGTCCGCGCAGGCGGGTCCTCGCATGCAGCAAACGGTCCAGCAGAGGCTCGAGGAGCTGCGCAAGACCGACAAATACGCCTACCTGGCCGACCGACAGGTCGCGCCCGAATACCAGCACGACCTGGACGTCCAGAACGAGATCGTCAGCGCGGGCGCCCGCATCCTCAAGGACTACACGCCGACGATCGGCGGCTTGAGCGGCCAGGCCCACGCGGCCACTTATTACATGTTCGGCGCCTACAGCTACCTCATCGAGCTCTGGGGCGACCCCGCTTTCGAGGCCGACGTCGACGGCGACGGCGAAGTCTCCGACGAGGAGTTCATGAAGTGGATCGACCTCGAGCTCATGGGCGACGGCTGGGTCCTGCCCCACAAGGCCAAGCACCCCGACCTCGGCGAGGTCTGGATCGGCGGGACGTCGCGCAAGCATATCGGGCGGACGCCGCCGGCCCGCTACATCGAGACCGAGGCCCTGCGCAACGCCAATTTCGTCATGTACGCGGCCGGCCAGTTCCCCAAGGTCGAATTCGGGGAAGTCAAGGTCACGCCGGCGACAGACGACCTCTTTTGGGTCGAGGTCGAAGTGAAGAACGACAAGGCCTACCCGACGTCGTCGGACCGGGCCGTGGCCCTCAAGCGGGCGGTGATGGACAAGATCACGGTGAGCGGCGCTGGTGGAGCCGCGGTCGTCGAACTGCCTAAGGCCGTGACGGCCGTCGACGCGCTGAACCGAGCCGCTTCGAGCGAGACCGTGTCCGCCAAGGGGACGGAATTCCGTCTCAAGGGGCACGAGACGAAGAAATTCTGCGTCCTGGTCAGGATGAGCGGGGCCGAGGGCACGGTCGAGTTCACGGTCAAGTCGAAGATGGGCGGGACCGCGCTCCGGAAGATCACGCTGAAGGCGGAGTAAAGCTTCAGGTCGTCGGCGGGGGCTGCGGCGGCACTCGCTTCGTGCGGCGGCGATAGCGGTGGGGCTTGGACCGGGGCCGGCGGCCGAACCGCCGCTCGTAGATGACCGCGAAGGGGTCATCGCAATCGCCGAAGGTGCCCTCGACGAGCAAGGAGGCGATCCGGGAGGCCTCCGGGTAGTGGGGGCGCTCTCTCAGCGACCAGCGCATCTTCCCGTCGCTCAAAGCCAGGAGCATGTGGTCGACGATGACCAGGGTGTGGACGGTTTCGAGGAGCAGGGTCTTGGGGACGAGGGCGGCCGAGCCGGAGGCGCGGAAAGCGTCGTAGAGGACCTTGGGCTTGTCGCCGGGGACGGCGGCCAGGAGGAGCTCGGCCCAGGGCCAGAGGAGCAAGCCGTACATGACCTCGGAGGGGGGCGATCCTCCGGAGCCGATGGAAGCGTCGAGCGCGCCGATGAGCTGGGTCAGCTTGGCGAAACGGTCGTCGGACGCTTCGTAGAGCTCGCCGACGACGCCGAGGATCTTCGGCAGGATGCCGTGGGTCCGGGCGCTGCGGAAGAACGCCCCGGCCCGGCCCGACTTCATGTCCTTGTTCAATTCCTCGAAGAGACGCGACCCGGGGCAGGCGGCGAGCTTGTCGCGGTGGCGGGTGATGGCCGCCGCGGTCCTCTCCTCGATGGCGAAGTCGAGGCGCGAGGCGTGGCGCAGGACGCGCCAGATGCGGACCGGGTCCTCCGTGTAGCTCGTATCCGGGTCGCCGATGATGCGGACCCGGCGGGCCTCGAGGTCCTCGAGCCCGCCGACGTAGTCGATGACGGAATACGTGGCGATGTCGTAGAACAGGGCGTTGATGGTCAGGTCGCGGCGGAAGGAGTCCTCGCGCGGCGTGCCATAGGCGATGGGCTTGAGCGGCGGCCGGCCGCGGCGCGGTGCGGCGCCGGGAGCGGCGCTCTCGGGGGAAGGGGCGTCGGGAAGCTCGACCGTCTCGCCGTCGGGTCCTCGGGCAGGCGCATTTTCGGGTCCTGTCGCCGACTCGGCTGACGGCGCGCCTGCTTGTTCGTCTGCCGGCTCTTCCGGACCGGCCTGGCCTTCCGGTCCTGTCGTGACGGCCCGATCGTCCGGAGGCGCCGCACTCGAGCTTTCTGCCGCTTCTTCGGTCCCCGCCGCCTCCCGGGCCCGTCTGGCCTCTTCCTCTTCGCGCTCGGCCGCGAGCTCCTCTTCGTCGGGCTTCCTCCGGAACGTCGAGACCTCGATGGTCTTTCCGTCCTGGAACTTGATGTGGGCCAGGCGGAAACGGCGGCCGATGAGGAAGGCGTTGCGGAAGAGCTTCTTGATCTGGTTCGGGTGGGCGTTCGTGCTTATGTCGAAATCGACCGGCTTGCGGCCCAAGAGCAGGTCCCGGACGGCGCCGCCGACGAGGTAGGCCGTGAAACCGTGACTGTTCAACCGGTAGAGGACCTTCAGGGCGTCGGGGTCGATCTCCCGCCGCGAGATACGGTGGCGGGAGCGGTCGAGGATGGCCGGCGCCTCGAGTTCGTTATGAGAAGGTCTTTCAGTTTCCACCGGTTTATTTCTCCTTGGCTTTCTCGACGGCGCCGAAGACGCGGAGGAAATTCCCGCCCAGGATCTTGCGGATGTCCTCGGACTTGTAGCCGCGGGCGACGAGCTCCTTGGTGATCTTCGGGAGGAGGCCCGCGTTTTCGAGTCCGGCGGGGGTTTCGCTAATGCCATCGAAGTCCGAACCCAGGCCGACGTGGTCGGCCTTGCCCGTGACCTTGACGACATGGTCGATGTGATCGACGACGGTCTTGACGTCGATGGGCGGCAACGTTTTTTTGAACTTGGCCCAGCGGGCTTGGAAGTCGGCGTCGAACTTTTCCCAGACGGCGGATCCGGCCTGAAAGATCGCGATCCGGTCGGCGGGGAGCCCGTGCGCGCGGGCCGTTTGTTCGAAGATCTCCGTCTGCTTCGCCTCGTACCCGCTCGAGAGAAAACCGGGCCAGAAGTTGATGCCGACAACGCCGCCCTTCTCGGCCAGCGCCTTGAGCATGTCGTCGTCGAGGTTCCGGTGGTGGGGCACGAAAGCCCGGCAGCAGGAGTGGGAGGCGACGACGGGCGCCTTGGACAGGCGGAGGACGTCCCGGAAGGTCTCGTCGTGGGAGTGGGAGACGTCGATGACCATGCCCAGTCGGTTCATCTCGGCGACGACGGACTCCCCGAACGGCGTCAAGCCGCCGTGGACGGGCTTGGGGTCGCCCGAGGCGTCGGCCCAGTCCGTGGCGGTCCAGTGGGTGAGAGTCATCAGCCGGACGCCGGCCCGGTAGAATTCCCGGAGGAGGACGAGGTCGTTCTCGATGGCGTAACCGCCCTCGATCCCGACGAGGACGCCGGTCTTGCTCGCATTCCGCGCGGCGGCCGCCTCGGCGACCGACGTGACCAGGGCCAGGTCGCCGGGGTTTTGCTCGACGAGCTTCCCGATAGCCTCGATCTGTTTGAAGACCCCGTTGGCGGACCGGAATTTTTCCAGCTCATTCGCGGGAGGCGGGGCGAAGCAGGCGAAGACCTGGAGGTCAACCGCGCCGCGCTTGAGCTTGGGGATATCGATGTGGCCCTTGGGCAGGTCCTGGCTCAGGTCCTCGCCGGCCAGGACCCGCGCGATCGTGTCGCAGTGCATGTCGACGACGGCCGCGTCGCGGTGGAGGAAGAGCGTCCGGTGGACGGGGTCGAGCAGGTTCTCGCGGCTCGACGCCAGCGTTTGGAGGAGGTCGCAGTGATACTGGGCGGCCTGGCGCAGGAGCTCGGGGTCGATCGTCGCCGGATTGTCGCCGGGCTGGTGGTATTCGGGATGCTCGTCGTCGAGCCTTTCGGTCAGGACCTCGCCGGTCCGCAGGCTGACGGCCGGGACGTTCTTCGACCAGAACGAGGTGTGGTCGGAACCGCGGTAGTTCGGCCGCGGCCGGAGCTTCTTCGCCGTTTCCGGGTCGAGGCCTCGCTTGGCGATCTCGTAGAGTTCGGCGAACTCGGTCATGCCGCCGATGAGGAGGTCGGAATCGCCCGTCCCGACCATGTCGAGGTTCATGTAGAGGACGGTCTTGTCGAGGGGGACGACGGGGTGTTCGGTGTAGTGGCGCGACCCCACGAGGCCGAGCTCTTCGCCGGCCCAGGCACCGAAGACGATGGTCCGGGCCGGCCTGAATTTCGCCGCGGTGAGCGCCCGGGCGACTTCGAGGATGACCGCGGCCGACCCGGCGTTGTCGTCCGCGCCGGGATAGACCCAGCCGTCGACGCCGACGCCGAGGTGGTCGAGATGGCCGCCGATGACCAGGGCTTCACCTTTGAGCTTGGGATCGGTCCCAGGCAGAATGCCGACGACGTTCGGCGCGACCCTATCGCCCGAGACGAAATGGGCCTCCATCTCGACATCGACGCCGAGGTCGAGGGTCATCGATCTCTTGAGGCGGAGCGTCTTGCTGACCAGGTCCCTCCAGCTCTTGCCGACGAGGTAGAAGACGTCGCTGAGGAAGTCGCGGCCGGCCCTCATGACGACGAAGCCCTTGGGGCATTGTCCGGAGCGGAGGACGCCGAAGCGCGGCCGCGGCCCGGCGGCCTGCGCTCCGGGGGTCGTGAGGTCCATCTCGATAAGGCCGACGGCGCCCTTCGCCGCGGCGGTTTTGACCTTCTTCTCGAAGCTCCACTCGCTCTTGGCGTCGTTGCCGAGGGAAGCGGGCAAGTCGGGCATGACCAGGACGATCTTGCCCTTGACGTCGAGCGCGGCGTAATCGTTCCAGCCGTCCTTCTCCGAGACGACGCCGTAACCGGCGAAGGCGAGCCCGCCCTTGGCCGTCCCCGACCCCGTCCCGGACACGGGGGTGAAGTCGCGGCCGCGTCCGGCGAAATAGATCCGCCGCGAGGGCGAGAGGACCTCGAGCCGGATGGGTTGTTCGAAGTCCGTCCAATTCTTGAACGGGACATCCTGGAACCAGGTGCCGTTCTCGCCGCCCGGCTTGAGTCCGGCTTTCTGCATCTCGGCGGCCACGTACTCGGCGGCCTTGCGGTATTCGGGCGTTCCCGATTTCCGCCCCTTGAATGCGTCCGAGGCCAGGTATTTGACGTGGGCGAAGGCCTTCCCGCCGTCGGGCACGGCCCGGGGGGCGACTTTCTGTTTGGCGGCGCTTGAGGCGGAAAGCGCGCCCGGGGGGATGAAGCCGGCGAGGGCGAGGAAGAAGAGCGCTTTAGAGATTAGGATGGCGACTCGCTTCATGAGGGGGTCCTTTGTGCGAATTTCTTCAGGGCGTCGGCCGCGGCCTTGCCGAAACCCTCGGAGACGGTCGGATGGTTGTAGACCATGTCCTTGATGTCCTCGGCCCGGGCGCCGAGCTTGACCGCCAGGGCGGCGAAGTGGATGATCTCGGTGGCGTCCTGGCCGGCGACGTGGGCGCCGATGAGGCGGCGCGTCTTGCCGTCGAAGATGAGCTTGAAGAAGCCGGTCACGTTCCCATCGAGGCAGGAGCGGACGAGGTCGTTGTAGCCGCACTCGCCGATGACGACCTCGCCTCCGCCGGCCCGGGCCTGCTCCTCGGTCAGGCCGACCGACCCGACCTCCGGGTCGGTGTAGATGCCCCATGGGGCGCAGGAATAATCCATTCTGCTGGAAAAGCCCAGGGCGTTCTCGGCGGCGACCCGGGCCTCGACGACGGCCATGGACGACAGCATGAACCGGGCCAGGACGTCGCCCGCGGCGTAGATGCCGGGAGTCGACGTTTCCATGCGCTCGTCGACCGGGATCTCCCCGCGCGGCCCGGTCGCGACGCCGGCGGCGCCCAGGTTGAGGGCCGCGGTGTCCGGCCTCCGGCCGACGCCGACCATGATCCGGTCGGCCTCGATCGATTCGCCCCCCTCGACGATGGCCCGGAGGCGGCCATCGCCGGCCTCCTCGACGCGCTCGAGACCGGCTTCCGTGACGAGGCGGATCCCGCGCTTCTTGAACTCCCGGGTGATGAGCGCGGCCGCTTCATGGTCCTGCCCGACGAGGGCCCGGGTCGCCTTCTCGACGACGACGACCTCCGAGCCGAGGGACCTGAAGATGAAGGCCATCTCGCAGCCGATGACGCCGGCCCCGACGATGAGGAAACGGGCTGGGACGGCGTCCATCGCGGTCAGGTCGTCGGGGGATAGGATCCTTTTTCCATCGAAAGGAAGTCCGGGGAGGGCGATGGGCCTGGAGCCCGTGGCGATGACCGTCTTCGGCGCTTCGATCTCCCGGGTCTTCCCGTCGGGGAGGCGGACCTCGATCATCCTCGGTCCCGTGAAGGAAGCCGTCCCGGTGAGGGTCGCGATGGCGTTCTTCCGGATCAGCGTGGCCAGGACGCCGAGCTCGCACATCGTCGTCTTGTGGCGGCTTTCGAGGATCGTCCTGTAATCGGCCCGGGCGTTCTCGACGACCGGGATGCCGTAGCGCTTGCCCTTTTTCAGGTTCTCCAGGAAGTGGGCCGCGTTGCTCAGAGTTTTGCTGGGCAGCGTGCCCGTCTGGACACAGCCGCCGCCGAGCTCCGGCTCACGGTTGATCATGCACGCTTTAGCTCCGAGCTGGGAGGCGCGCAGGGCCGCGGTGATGCCCGCTTCGCCGCCGCCGATGACGACGAGTCCGTAATCGCTCATGGCCTTTTCCTTCTTAGGCTGCCGAGGACGTCTTCGAAAGACTGAGGCGCGGGCGCCTCGACGGTCACTCGCTCCCCGGAAAGAAGGGCGAATTCGATCTCGAGGGCGTGGAGCATCAGCCGCGGATACGGGCCTTGGAGCGTCCGGTCGCCGTACTTGAGGTCGCCGACGATGGGGTGGCCGATGTGGTAGAGGTGGACGCGGATCTGATGGCGCCGCCCCGTCGCCGGGTTGACCCGGACGAGGGTCGCGCCGTCGAGCCGCTCGGCGATCTTCCATTCCGTCGAGGATGGCTTGCCGCGCCGGGCGTCGACGCCCATCCGTCCCGAGCCGAACTCGCGGATCGGGGCGTTGATGAGCCCGTGGGACGGTCCGACGGCGCCTTGGACGAGGGCCAGGTAGGTCTTGCGTACTTCGCGGCGGTCGAACTGGCCGTTGAGATGGCGGTGAGCGTCGGGGCTCTTGGCATAGACGATGACGCCGCTCGCTTCGCGGTCGAGACGGTGGACGGGGTAAAGCCGGCCGGGGAAGACGTCCTTGAGGAGCTCGGGCAGACCGCCTTTTCCCGCTTCGGCGATCGAGACAACGCCCTCGGGCTTGTCGGCGGCCAGGTAATCGGCGTTCTCGAAGAGGACCCGGATCACTGGCCCGGTCACTTGTCCTTCTTGAATTTTTTTCCTTCGAGCCTCTGGCGGGCCTGGACGCGCTCCTCCTCGGTCTCGGGGATGAGATCGGGTTCCGGCTCCATGGTCAGGATGTACTCCAGGGTCTGCCGGGCCTTCTCGATCTGGTCGAGAGAGATGTACGTGTCGGCCAGGTAGAGGAGGTTGAGGCCGACGCGCGGCCCGTACTCGACCGCCTTGAGGAGGTGCTCGAGGGATTTCTTCTCGCTGCCGCCGGCGAATCCGGGAACTTCGTGGAAGACGCGGCCCAGGACGCGGTCGGCGCCGCCCCTGTCATAGGCGGGATCGATCTCGAGGACCCGCCGCATCTCCTCTTTGATGGGCTTGACCAGGGACAGGCTCTTGAGGACGCCCTTGGCTTCGCCGTAGACGCCGTAACAGACGCCGAGCCAGAAATGCCCCTCGACCTTGTCGGGGCCGAGCTCGATGGCCTTCTTGGCGTGTTCGATCCCCTGCTGGAAGATCTGTTTCTTCAGGGTCTTGTCGGCCGTGTGGTCGCCGATCCAGTATTCCACCCGGGCCAGGCGCCAGTTCGCGTCGTAGGCGGCTTCGCCGGCGGCTAGGGCCGCCTGGTACTTGGCCAGGGCTTCCTTGGCGTTGGCTAGGTCGCCGCGCTGGGCATAAAGGTCGTCGCCCTGCTGGACGAGGGTCTTCGTCTCCTGGGCCCGGACGGCGACGGCCAGGACGAGGACCGTCAGAAGGGACAGGATGATTTTTTTCATGGACATCGTGTTTGTACCTCTCGGGGCGATTTATAACATAAAAGGGGAGCGCCGGACAAACTGCCCGGAAGGGGTCAAACCTACCTTTTACCCGTTTTTCGGGTAAAAGGTAGGTTTGACCCCTTCCTCAGGTGGGATCGACGACGACGACCTCGTAGGTCTCTCGGACGAGACCGTGGTGGAACAATCCCAGGAACTTGACGAGCTGGGCCTGAAAGAACCGGTTCTCCTCCGTGGCCATCATCTGGGCCTCGGTCTCCCAGAGCGTCATCGGGACGCACTCGCCGAGCTTTCTTTCGACCAGGAAATAGGCGCCCCGATAGCCCGCCTGGTCTCGGCAGCTCGGGACGACGTCCTCGGCGAAAAGGCGGGCGGCTTCGTCGATCCGTTCGGCTTTGACCTGCATCTTGAGCAAACGGGCGTGCATAGTTCATCCCTCCTTTTCCGATATCGAGGTCGCCACGTCGACGGTCTGCGCGCCGGACATGATGAGTTCCCTGTGCTGGTTCCATGGTATGCCGATGAGCGCGGCGAGTCAATCAAGATGGGGTCAAACCTACGGCGGTGAGCGGATTATGGGGAGCGAGCTGCAGAATTGGGGCTGAGTGCTCGAGGCCACAATTCTGCGAGATATCTTAGACGAGCGTAGGCTTTTTTCCGATATTTCCCACAAGCGCGGCTCCGAGCCGCTCCGCCGCGCTTGTGATGGTCGCTCCGGAGACCTCGCTCCCTGCCGTAGGTTTGACCCCTTCTTGAAACCCCAAGCTTACGCCCCGAGTTTGACCCCATCTTGGGTGCGGCGGATGAGTTCGTCGGCGTAATCCTCAGGGACGTCCATGTCGCGGAGGATGTTGGCGTCTTCGACCTCGGCCTCGAAAACGTCCTCGGGGTGGGCGCGCAGGAGTCGGCGCAGGCCGTCCGCGGGGTCGAGGGCGAGGACTTCGTCCCGGTATTTCAGGCTGATGAGAACGGGGTGCCCGCGGCGGCCCTGGAAGGTCGGGACGACAATGCCCTTGCCGCTTCGCTGGAATCCCTCGATGACCTCATCGACGACCCGAGCCGGGAGGAACGGCTGGTCGCCGAGCATGACGATCGCGGCCTCGGCTCCCGCCGGCAGGGCCCTTAACCCGGCTTGGACCGACGACAGCATGCCTTTCGCGAATTCCTCGTTGACGGCCAGATCGATGCCGAGAGGCTCGAGTTTTTGGCCAATGGCGTCTCTGTCCGCGCCGAGGACGGCGAGGATGCGGTCGACGCGCGAGGCGAGCGCCGTCCCGACGACGGCCCCGACGACCGTCGTCTCCCCGAAGGGCAGGAGGAGCTTCTGCGTCCCCATGCGCCGGGACTCGCCCGCGGCCAGCACTACGGCCCAGATCACGGCCGGCTGTGCTCCTTCCGCTTGGAGCGGACGAGGACGAGCTCGGCGGCGATGCTGACGGCGATCTCCTCGACCGTTTTCGAGCCGATCTCGACTCCGATCGGCGCGCGGACCTCGGCCCACGTATCGGCCGTGGCCCCGCCGCTCTCCAGGAACTCGCCGCGCATGATCTCGATCTTCCTCCTGCTCCCGATCATGCCGATATAGGCCGCGGGGCGCCCGATCGCAGCCCGCAGCGCTTCGGCGTCCTTTTGATGACCCCGGGTGACGATGACGAAATAGTTGTCCCGAGAATCCTCGACCCGCAGCAAGGCCTCGCCGATCTCGCCGACGACGACCTCGTCCGCTTCGGGGATGTTTTCCGCGTTCGCGAATTCGGGTCGGTCGTCGATGACCGTGACCATGAAATCGAGGAGCGCGCCCAACCGGGCGACGGCCCGGCCGACATGGCCCGCCCCGGCGATGATGAGGCGGGGGAGAGGCCGGACGGGCTCGAGAAATATCAACCGCCCCCCCCTTTTCACAAGGCGGGGACGGCCGTCCTCGAGGGCGGCGGCGATGATCTCAGGGCCGGCGCCTTCGAAGGCATCGGCATCCGGGGACGGCGGCCCGGAGCGCGGGCCAGAAGCGTGCCCGACTTCGATAAACCGGCGTTCGATCGAAACGAGATCCCCCCGGCCCGGCGCGACGAGGGCGGCCAGGACGCCGGGCCGGCGTTTCCGGAAGCCGTCGAGAGCCATCTCGAAAACCGCCCGTTCCCGCCCGACGCCCGGATCGATAAGGACCCGGGCCGAGCCGCCGCAGATCGCGCCTTCCATATCCGAGGGGTCGGCGTCGAGCCTGATGGATACCAGACGCGCTTTTCCGTCCCCAAGCGCTTCTTTCGCGATCGCCTCGACGCGCGCTTCGAGGAGCCCTCCCCCCACCGTCCCGGCCACGAGCCCCGCCCTCGAAAAAATGGCCGACGTCCCCGGGACCTGGGGCGTCGAGCCCTCGGTCTCGACGAGGGTCGCCAGCGCGAGCCCTTCGCCCGCGGCCAGCGTTTCGAGGAGTTTCGGGAAGCTGTAATTCATGGTGCGATGGCCAGGACCGCTTCCTTGAGCGCGGCGAAGACGAGGTCGGCTTTATAGCCGTTCTCGCGGAGAGGCGAAGCGTCTTTGAGCGCTTCGTCCGCGGCTTGACGGACGGCCGCTTCGCTCGGCGGCTTGCCGAGCAGCACGTCCTCCGCTTTTTTCAGCCGCCAGGGGATGGGCGCGACGCCGCCCATGACGATCGCTATCTCGGCGATCAGGCCGTCCTTGACGACACCCGAAACGGCCGCCGAGACGAGGGCGAAGTCCCAGGTGCCCCGCTCCTTGAGCTTGACGTAGGCCGATCTCTGTCCGGCCTTCGGCGCGGGTACCCAGACGCTCTTGAGGAATTGGCCTTTCGCCAGGGTGTTTTCGCGCGTCACGTCAACTTCGGGCAGGATATAGAACTGCTCGAGCGGCATGGCTTGATCGCCCTTAGCCGTCCCGATCGCCGCTTTCGCGCCGAGGCTTATCAGGGCCGGGGCCAGGTCCGACGGGTAGACGATGAAACAGCTGTCGCCGCCGAAAATCGCGTGGTACTTGTTCCGCCCCTGATACGCGAAGCAGTTGAAGCCGCCCTTCTTTCTGCAGACAACTTGAGGATCCCTGTAATACCAGCAGCGCGGCCGCTGGCAGAGGTTGCCGCCGACCGTGCCGACGTTGCGCAGCTGAGGCGTCGCCAGCGACAGAGCCGCCTGCCGGAGGCTCGGGAAGTCCCGGGCCACGGCCGCGTCCTCGGCCAGCTCGGCGACCCGGGTCATGGCGCCGATCCTGAGCCCGTCCTTCTCCCGGGCGATGCCCGCGAGCCCCTCGACCTTCCGCAGGTCGACGACCAACCCCGCCTTCTCGACCCCGCTCTTGAGCTCGTCGATGAGGTCCGTGCCGCCGGCCATCAGCGCGACCGGCTCCCGCGTTTCGTTCAAGAGCGCGGCCAGCTCGTCCGCGGTCCGCGGTTCGGCGATCCTGAATTCTCTCATGACGCGGACTCCTTTCTCTTGAGGGCCGCGAGGACGCGCGGGGGCGTCATCGGGATCTCGCGGACGTGAACGCCGATCGCGTTGAAGACGGCGTTGGCGATGGCCGCCGAGCTCGGCACGCGCGCCGGTTCGCCCAGCCCCTTCGTCCCCAGGTTGTTGATCCGCGGATCGAAGACGTCGACGAAAATGGGCTTGATCTCGGGGATGTCGAGCGAGGTCGCGATCTTGTAATCGCGCAGATTCGGGTTGACGACGTTCCCGGTCGCGTCGTCCAGGACGCGCTCTTCGAAGAGGCCGGCGCTCAGGCCCTGGGTGACGCCGCCGACGACCTGGCTCTCGGCCGTCAGCTTGTTGACGATCTGGCCGCTGTCCTGGGCGGCGACGTACTTGAGGACGCGGACGCGCCCCGTCTCCACGTCGACCTCGACCTCGGCGAAGTGGGCGCCGAAGGTGTTGAAGGCGTATCGATCGCCGGGCATGCCGCCCCGCTCGCCGTGGAAGGACGTCTCGCGGCGGAGGTCGCGGTAGACCTCGGCGAAGGAGGCCGACTTGGCGGGATCGGTCTTCGAGGAGAATTTCCGGCCGCCCATGACGACATCACCGGACTCGACCTTGAGGCGCGCCGCAGCGACCGCCTTGAGCCGCTCGGCCGCCTTGAGCGCGGCGTCGCGCACGGCCGGGGCCACGGACGGCGTCGTCAGGCTGCCGCCCGAGAGCGGCGCCCAGGGAAACTCGGTGTTGCCGAGCTTGATCGTGATCTCTTTCGGCTCGAGCCCGAGCGTTTCGGCGGCGACGACGGCCATGTGGGTCCGCGTGCCGCAGCCGATGTCCTGCGTGCCGCAGACGACCTCGACCGACATGTCCGGGTAGAGGACGACGTCGGCCAGCGTCCCCGGGACGCCGGCGCCCCACCAGATGCTCGTGGCCACGCCGAGGCCGCGCCGCACCGTCCCTGTTCCGCTCCTTTCACCGGGCCTGCGGTTCCGCCTTTCCCAGCCGATGGCCTTCGCGCCCTGCTCATAGCACTTGTCGAGGCCTTTGGTCGAGTAGGGCAGGCCCGTGTCGCCCTGGTTCTTCGTCGAATAGTTCTTCCGGCGAAGCTCGAGCGGATCCATGTCCAGGGCCGCGGCCAGCTCGTCCATCACCCCCTCAAGCCCGAAGGCGCCTTGGGTGTTGCCCGGGGCCCGCATCGCCCGCTGGGCGCCGACGTTCGTGAAGACGGTGTGCTCCTCGACCTTGCAGTTGGGGCACTTGTAGACGTCGACGACGGGCTCCGCGACGTCGTCGCCGGGAGCGGTGCCGCCGGACGCATAGTTCAGGAGCGAGAACGCGACGAGGGTGCCGTCTTTCTTCGCCCCGACCTTGTAGGTCTGGTGAGATGACGGCCGGTAGCCGACGCAGACGGCGTTGTCCCGCCGCGAGAGCAGGACCTTGACCGGACGGCCCGCCTGGCGGGCCAGGTCCGCCGCAACG
This sequence comes from Candidatus Aminicenantota bacterium, assembly GCA_041303965.1. GTDB lineage: Bacteria > Acidobacteriota > Aminicenantia > Aminicenantales > Saccharicenantaceae > RBG-16-66-30. The sequence continues at coordinate 11,685 of JBFYOD010000081.1, read as the reverse complement.
ACCGAATAATCGCCGAGGCTGAGCTTGCTGCCGAAGCCGCCGCCCATGTAGTCCTTGATGACTGTGACGCTGGGCGCCGGGACCTTGAGGGCCCGGGCCAGACCGTCGCGGACGCCGTGGATATTCTGGGTCGAATCGTAAACGACGAGGTGGTCTCCCTCCCAAGCGGCGACGCTGCCGTGCGTCTCGGTCGGGTGGTGGATCTCGACGCCGGTCCGGTAGGTCGCCTCGACGACGACGTCGGCTTCCGCGAAGCCCTTCTCGACATCGCCGCGGCTGTACTCGTTGAGCTTTTCGACGTTGGGTTTATCGTCCCGGACCTGCGGGGCGGCCGCGTCGCGGGCCCGCTCCCAATCGACGACGTAGGGGAGGGTCCTGTAATCGACCTTGACGAGGGCGAGCGCCTTTTCGGCCGTTCTCTCGTCGACCGCGGCCACGGCCGCGACCTGCTGTCCGGCGTAGCGGACCTTGCCCTCGGCGAGCTTCAGGGCGGCCATGACCCCGGGCAGGGCCAAGGCCGGGGCGAGGTCGATCGAGACGACCTCGGCCGCGGCATGGGGCGAGCGCAAGATCTTGCCGATGAGCATGCCCTGGAGCTTGACGTCCTGGGTGAATTTGGCCCGGCCGGTGACGACCTCGCGGCCGTCGACGCGGCGCGTGGGCTTGCCGATATGCTTGTATTCGGGCGCCTTGGGCTCGGGCTGGGGCTCGGCGGGCTTGGCCGCCGGCTTGGCGGCCGCGGCCTTCGCCTGACCGGCGGCGCCGGTTGCCTCACCCCGGGCGACGGACATGTACTCTTTGCCTCTCATGTCAGGCCCCCTTCATCTTCTTGGCCGCGGCGTCGACGGCGTCGTAGATCTTGGCGTAGTTGCCGCAGCGGCAGAGGTTACCGGAAAGCGCCTGCTTGATCTCGTCGAGGGACGGGGCCGGGTTCTTATCGAGGAAGGCGGATGTGGTCATCAGGAATCCCGGCGTGCAGAAGCCGCACTGGTAGCCGTCCTTTTCGATGAAGGCTTCCTGGACGGGGTGGAGCTTTTCGCCCTCGGCCAGGCCTTCGACCGTTTTTACGGCCTTGCCGTCGGCCCGGATGGCGAGGTACATGCAGGCGTAGACGGGCGCTCCGTCGAGCAGCACCGTGCAGCCGCCGCATTCGCCGCGGTCGCAGACCTTCTTGGCGCCGGTGAGGTCGAGCTTGTCGCGGAGGACGTCGAGGAGAGTTTCGTTGGCCTCGACGACGAGGCTCGCTTTCTTTCCGTTGACGGTCAGGGTGATCGTCTTTTGATCATAGACAGGGACCCGGCCTTTCTTGGTCACGATCGTCTGCCCGAGGAGGGGAGGCAGGACGGCCGTGCCCAGGGCGCCCGTCCCCAGGCCCTTGATGAAATCGCGGCGGCTGACGCCGCCCAGGCTTTTCTTGGTCGGCTTATTTTCCATGGTCACCTCCCGGCGAACATCTGGTTCAGAGAAGTCTCAGCAGGGCCAGGGCGCCGAGCGAGAGAGCCACGGCCGCTGGCGAAGCCCAGCCCAGACGCGCCGGCCGGTTTTCCGGCGCGGCCAGAAAGGCGCCGGCCATGAAGCCCAAAGGAACGGTCAGGACCGAGAGTGCCACGGCGATGGGCGCGTAGTAGAGCGAGAGGGGATAGGAGGTTCCCGTAACACACGGGGCGACGCCCGTCGCGAACTTGACCAGCGGGAAGAGGTTGACGGCGACGAGCGCGGACAGTCCGCCCGCGACTCCCTGCCCGTAGGCCTTGCCGGCGAGGGACTTGCTGATGACGCTGATGATAAGCGCGAAAGCCGCGCCCTCCATGACGATGGCGAAGATGGGATTGCCGATCGCGCCGTGGAGGATGGGCAGGCCGAGGAGCAGGGCGTCGAAAAGCTTGAAGCAAGCGGCGATGACGACCATCAAAGCCGCCGTCTTGACGCGGGGCGAGATCGCCCAGGCCGCGGCCAGGAAGAAGAGGGCCGCGCCCGTCATCGCCGAGCCGGAGACGGTCGAAGCGCACTGGCGCAGGTACATGCCGAGGGCCGCTTCGGAGAGTCCCCAGAGGCCGCCCAGGACGAGGATGGGGCCCCAATTGGTTTTTTGCGGGGTTTGAGACATCGTTCCCTCCGGATGCCGGATTTTGGGGGAGATACGCCCCTCAATATACGGATTTTAATTCGGGGACACAATACCCATTTCCGAATTCCCTTGATCCGGCGCCGGGATGGGCCGGGTTGATGATATATTCCGGAATCTGAAAATAATCATTGACAACCGGCCGGCATTTGTTCCACAATCCGGAACAGGTGATGACCACCGGAGCAAAACCATGAAACTCCTGTCCCGATCCGAAGAGCTTGTCCTTCTGGCCGTCTGGAACTTGCAGGGCGAGGCGTCGTGCCTGCCCATCCAGCGGAAGCTCGAGGAAGCCACGGGCAAGTCGTGGTCCCTGGGCTCGATCTTCGACCCGCTGGACCGCCTCGAGCGGAAGCGGCTGCTCGACTCCCGGCTGACGGAGCCGACCAAGGAGCGCGGCGGCCGGAGCAAGCGCGTCTATCGGCTGACGACGCTCGGAAAGCGCACCCTGCGCGACCTCCGGTCGATCCAGGAAGCCCTGTGGACCGAGGCCCTCGGGCTCGACGCGAAACCGGAGGAGCCGTGACGGCCTCGCCCGACCGCTCTTCCCTTCCGCCGCGTGCGGCCGAGTGGCTGTTGCGGCGTCTTCATGCCGACAACGGCGACTACACCCACCTCGGCGACTTCGCCGAGATCTTCGCTTCGACCCTGGCCGAGAAGGGGAGGGCCCGCGCCGTCCTCGGGTATTGGTCCCATGTCGGGCGCTCCGTTCCCGGCTTCATCGCCAATAAGATCTACTGGAGCCTGAGCATGCTGCGCAATTACGCCGTCATCTCCTACAGGACGATCGTCAAGAACGCGGGCTATTCGTTGATCTCTCTCCTCGGCCTGGCCGTCGGGTTGGCCTCGTTCATCCTCATCCTGGCCTACGTCCGCTCCGAGACGAGCTACGACCGTTTTTACGAAAAGGCCGACCGAACCTTCCGGCTGATCAGCGCCGACGTGAAACCGGGGGAGAAGCCGGGCGTCTTCGACGCCCACATGCCGGATCCCGCCGCGACGGTCCTGAAGACGGAATTCCCCGAGGTCCGGCACGCGGCGCGGGTCATGAAACAGTTCAACGACCCGGCCGTCCTGAGCTACGAGGGCAAGGCGTTCGCCGAAAGCGGCCTCATCGCCGACCAGGATTTCCTGGAGATCTTCTCCTTCCCCTTCATCCGCGGCGACCGGTCCCGGGCCCTCGCCGCTCCCGGCACGATCGTCGTCACCGAGCGGGTGGCCCGGAAACTCTTCGGAGATGAGGACCCGATCGGCAAAACTCTCACCTACGGCGTTCGGCATGCCAAGGGCGATCTCACCGTGACCGGGGTCGTCAAGGACGTCCCCGGAAATACGCACCTCCAATTCGATTACCTTCTCTCCCTGGCCACGCTCGAGGCCGATAAGAGCAACGGCTACATGTTCAAGAACTGGAACGTCGGGAATTTCACCATCTATGCCGAACTCTCGGACCCGGCCGCGCGAGAATCCCTGGAAGGGAAACTCGCGGCTTGGATGAAAAAGAACCAACCCAAAAGCGCAGAAGCGGGACTGACTCTCTTCCTCCAGCCTCTGAAAGACATCCATCTCCGCTCGAACATCGAGGGCGAGCTGGCCACCAACAACGAGATCCGGACGGTCTCGCTCTTCTTCGCCATCGCCGTCCTCATCCTCCTCATCGCCGCCGTCAACTACATGAACCTCGTCACCGCCCGGTCGTCGACCCGGGCCCGGGAGATCGGCATCCGCAAGGTGACGGGGGCCGACCGCCGCCAGCTCGTTCGTCAGTTCCTCGGCGAGTCGGTCATTTTCGCCTTCATGGCCTTGGCCGCGGCCCTAGCCATCGCCCGGATCGCCCTGGCCCGTTTCAACGCCGTGGCCGGCGTCAAACTCGGCTTCGGCGACCTCCTGGCTCCCTCGTTCTTTTTCCTCGTCGCGGGCACGACGCTTGCCGTCGGCCTCCTGGCCGGGGCCTATCCGGCCCTGATGCTCTCTTCTTTCCAGGCGTCCAAAGTCCTCAAGGAGCACGCCGCCTCGGGGCGGAAGGGTTCGCGTCTGCGCGACATCCTGGTCGTGGCCCAGTTCACGGCTTCGATCGCCCTCGTCGTTTGCGCCTTGGTCGTCTCCGGCCAGCTCCGCTTCATCCAGAACCAGAAATTGGGTTATGACAGGGAGCATGTCGTCATCATCCCCCTCCGCGAACCGGAAACGATGGCCGCCGCGGCCGTCATCAAGACCGAGCTCCTTCGTTTGCCGGAGGTCGACTCCGTCTCGCGGACCTCGGGGCTTCCGACGAATATCCGCAGCCGCATGATCAACCAAAAGCTGGTCAGCGATCGGGGCGAGACGGTCACGACGGACTTCCACTTCGACTACATCGACGAGGATTTCCTGAAGGTCTTCAAGATCGAGCTGGCCGCCGGACGGAACATGGCTTCGGGCGAAAAGAACGCCGCGCTCGTCAACGAAACATTCTTGAAAACGGCGGGCTGGAAAGACGGCCTGGGGAAGGAGATCGATTTCTTCGAAAAGATGCGCATCGTCGGCGTCGTCAAGGATTTCTATTATCAGACCTTTCACAGCCCGGTGGCGCCCATGGTCCTCTTCCCGGATGAAGGCAACATGCTGGCCGTCCGCATACGGCCCGGGGACGTCCCGAGAACGATCGCTCTCTTGAAGCGAAGCTTCGAGACGACCAGCCGGACCCAGCCCTGGGACTTTTCCTTCTTCGACGACGAGTTCGACGCCCTCTATCGGAAGGAGCGGCGGGCCGGCCTGATCTTCGGAGCGTTCGCCTTCCTGGCGGTCTTCATCGCCTGCCTGGGGCTCCTCGGGCTGGCGGCTTTCGCCGTCGAGCGACGGACGAAAGAGATCGGGGTCCGCAAGGTCCTGGGGGCGTCGGCGCCGCGCCTGGCCCTCAAGCTGAGCCGGGAATTCGTCGTCCTGGTCCTCCTGGCCAACCTCATCGCTTGGCCCGTGGCCTACTTCGCCATGTCCAAGTGGCTCCAGTCGTTCGCCTACCGGATCCCGCTCGGCCCGGGGACGTTCATCCTGGCGGCCCTGGGGGCCCTTCTCGTGGCGGTCCTCACCGTGAGCACGCAGACCCTGAGGGCCGCCTCGGCCAACCCCGTGGAGTCGTTGCGGTACGAATGAATATCGGGGACACAATACCCATTTCCGAATTCCCCTGATCCGGCGCGGGTGGACTGACGCGGGGAGAGTGAACTTTTCCCGGCCTTATCTCGTTTTAGATCATGAGACGTCGAATATTGCCATCTGACATAGAGGAGCCAGGCATGAGAGAGACCGAACGATCGAAAATCCTTCCGAGGACTTTAGCAAGCTTATTCCTCATCCTGGGCATCGTTCATGGCCATTCCCTGTTGGCCCAAAGCCTCGATATCCCCTCAAAAAATTGGGGCCTCAGCTTTGGGAACTCGAAGGTCTTCACGGGACTGCGCTTCAATTTCCGGGACAGCCGGGTCGAGCGCGTCACGGGGGTCAATGTCACCCTGTGGATGCCGCGTAAGGACAACAAGGACGCCGTCGTTTCCGGACTGTCGCTGGGCCTCATTCCCGGCGGCGGCGATGTCCGTGGCGTCCAGCTCGGAGTTTTGGGGGCGTCGGCGGAAAAAAGCTTGACCGGGATCAATATCGGCGGCCTGGGCGTCGGCGCGGGCGATGATCTCACCGGGATCAATGTCGGCGGTATCGGCATCGGCGCCGGTGAGAACGTCAAGGGTCTCAACTTTGGCGGGGTCGGTGTCGGCGCCGGAGAAGACCTCGCCGGGATAAGCTTTGGCGGTCTGGGCGTCGGAGCCGGAGAAAACGTCACCGGGTTATGTGTCGGCGGCCTCGGTGTGGGGGCCGGCGGAAACCTCACCGGTCTCGCCATCGGAGGCTTGGGCGTCGGATCCGGCGGGGATTTGACGGGCATCGCCATCGGCGGTCTGGGCGTTGGCTGTGGAGAAAATCTCACCGGCATCGCCCTGGCCGGACTTGGAGCCGGGGCGGGCGAGATGATCAAGGGCATCGTCATCTGCGGTATCGGCGCGGGGGCGCCGAAACTCCGCGGCCTTGTCGTCGGCGGCATCGGAGTTGGGGGCCAGGATCTCGCGGGCGTCTTCATCGGCGGCGCGATGATCAGAGTCGAGAAAGGCGGCCGGCTCACGGGGTTGGCCGTGAGTCCCTTCAATCACATCCAGGGAACGCTCGATGGCCTCACCATCGGCATCGTCAACTACGCCTGGACGATCAAGAAAGGGATCCAGCTCGGCCTGGTCAACATCGTCCGCGACAATCCCAAGGGGCTCAAGGTCCTGCCCGTCTTCAACGCCGGGTTCTGAGAAGCCCCCGGGCCTGCACGCTAGTAGCCTTTTCCTCTGGGGTTGACGGCTAGCACGCCGATCCGTTTCCCATCCGGATCTAGCTCGAATATGGCCCGATATTCACCAACGCGGAGGCGGTAATACCCCTTCAGTTTTCCCTCCAGAGAACGGACGTTCTTATGACGGAGGGGATTTTCGGCTTCGCCCAGCTGCTCCAAACCATCAACGATCCGAAGAGAGGCCGTTTTGTCCAGACGGTGGAGGGTTTTTAGGACGGATTTGGAAAGCTCAACGCTCCAGTTTTTTTCGGGCATCAACTAAAGGGACGGCTTTCCCTTGCCGGAATTCTCGCGATGAGGTCCGGATCCTCTGATACAAACCGGGGATAGCCATCAGCTCAGCCGTTTCCTTGCGGCACTCGATATAGGCGTCGATCAGATCGACGATGATATCGTTCATTTTTCTGTTCTCCAAGCTGGCCATCGCCTTGAGCAAGTTTTTCTTGTCCTCGGGAATGCGGATAGTCGCGGTTTCCATGATAGATCTCCTCGGAAAGTAGCTTAAGCGATTAAGCGCTTTTTGTCAAAAAATTCCTACATTTAATGACGCCTGGGAGATAGGAACTATCTCAAAGAGCCGGAAACTTTCTGTCTTGGCCGGATCAAGGCGGGCTCGATAACGGCCTTTACGTCGCCGCCGGCGTCTCCGGCACGGCCGGGTCCTTGCTCCACAACCGGTTGATGACCCGGAGCAGGACGAGACCGCTCAGGACGAAGACCCCCAGAAGCACCAGGGCATATGTCGTGCGGCCGTAGAGGAAGTTCCCGACCATGAACAGGGCCGACCAGATGGTCAGCGACCCGGAGACCCAGCCGATGAGGGCCAGGGGGAAGCTCTCGTGCGTGCCCCTGGCGTCGGCCTCGGAGATGCCCGCTTCCCTACGGATCGCCTTCCATCCCGGCCCGAAAGGACGGACCTTCTTGTAAAACGCGATCAGCGTCTGGCGCTCGGTCTGCGGGCCGAGGAAAGCCGTCAGCACCCAGCTGATCGTCGTCACCGCGATCGTCAGGATGAGGGCGTAGTGCGTCGGGACGATGACCCCGAACTTGCGCAGGACGAGGAGGAGGAGGGAGAAGGCGAACGAGCTGACCATGGCGTTGACCTCGCACCAGGCGTTGACCCGCCACCAGAACCAGCGGACGAGGTAGAGCAGGCCCGTTCCCGCCCCGACCTGGAGGATGATGTCGAAGCTATCCTTGGCCGTATCCAGGACGAAGACGAGAGCGCCGGCCGACACGAACAGGACGATCGTGGCCAACCGGCCGATCATGACGTAGTGCTTCTCCGTGGCGGTCTTGTTGATGAAGCGCCGGTAGAAGTCGTGAACGAGATAGGAAGCGCCCCAGTTGAGGTGGGTCAGGTTGGTCGAAGAGTTGGCCGCGATCAGGCCGCCGACCATCAGGCCGATGAAGCCTACCGGAAGGAATTTGAGCATGGCCGGGTAGGCGATGTCGTGGCCGAGGAGGGCTGGGTTGAGGTTGGGGAAGGCCTTCTGGATGTCGGAGAGCTGGGGGTAGACGATGATCGAGCACAGTCCGACGAGGATCCAGGGCCAGGGACGAAGGACGTAATGGGCGATGTTGAAGAAGAGCACGGCCCCGAGGGAGTCCTTCTCCGATTTCGAGGCCAGCATGCGCTGGGCGATGTAGCTGCCGCCGCCCGGTTCGGCCCCCGGGTACCAGACCGCCCACCATTGGACGGCCAGCGGCATGATGAAAATGGCGATGGCCAGGTCCCAATTGCTCTTGAAGTTCGGCAGCATGCTCAGGAAGTTGATGCCGCCGGGGCCCGGCGTCGCGGACAGCTTCTCGACGAGGACGCCCATGCCGCCGACGTACTTGACGGCGAAGTAGGCGGCGGCGATGACGGCCGTCATCTTGACGAAGAACTGGATCATATCGATGATGAGGACGCCCCAAAGCCCGGTGACCGTGGCGAAAACGACGTTGAGGACGCCGACGAGAAGGAGCGTCTGCCAGCGGTCGAGCCCGAAGAGGATGGCGGCGATCTTGCAGGCGGCCAGGTTGACCGTGGCCATGATGATGCAGTTGAAGAGGAAGCCCAGGTAGACCGAGCGGAAACCTCGGACGACGCCGGCCGCCTTCCCGGAATAGCGCAGCTCGTAGAACTCGAGGTCCGTCAGGACCTCGGACCGCCGCCACATCCGGGCGTAGAAGAAGACCGTCGCCACGCCGGTCAGGGTGAAGGCCCACCAGACCCAGTTGCCGGCGACGCCGTTGCGGCGGACGATGTCCGTGACCAGGTTCGGGGTGTCGCTGCTGAAGGTCGTGGCGACCATCGACAGGCCGGCCAGCCACCAGGGCACCATGCGCCCGGAGGCGAAGAACTCCGAGGTGTTCTTGCCCGACCGCTTGCGGTAGAAAAGGGCGGGGCCGAAACAAACGAGCAGGATGACGATGACGATGATCCAGTCGATGGGCTGGAGATGCATGGCTATTCTCCTTTTCCGGAAGCCGTCGGCCGGCGCATGGCGGGCTTATTATATGGAGATTGGGGGACACAGACAAGGGCCGTTTTTTTTGACATTTGCCCGGATATTTTGTTATAAGCGGGATGATCTAAGCCCGTGAAGTCACTACTCTCTCGCAGCCTTTTCTATCTCAAGGAGGTTCCCATGCGTCTTAACAAGAAGGTCGTATTCTGCGTTTTCGGCCTCATCGCCGTTTTCCTCCTCGTCGGAGCCCCGGGCTTCGGCCAGGCCAAAAAAGAGGCCAAGCCGGCGGTCAAGGCCGAGGCCTTCGACTACGCGGCCGTCGTCAAACAGCTCAAGGTCCGCAACATCGGGCCGGCCAACATGGGCGGCCGGACCGTCGATTTCGCCGTTCCCGAGAACGACGTTTCCGTGATCTACGCGGCCGTCGGGCCGAGCGGCCTGTGGAAGTCCGAGGACTCGGGCGTCAACTGGGCCCCGTCCTTCCACAAGGAGGCGACCGTCTCGGTCGGCGCGGTCGCCGTTTCAAAGAGCCACCCCGACATCGTCTGGGTCGGTTCGGGCGAGGCCACGGCCCGTAATTCCGTGGCGCCCGGCGACGGCGTCTACAAGTCCGAGGACGCCGGCAAGACCTGGAAGAACATGGGCCTGGCCGACACCCGGTTCATCAGCCGGGTCGTCATAGATCCCATCAACCCCGATATCGTCTATGTCGCCGCCCAGGGCCATCTCTGGGGCCCCAACGAGGACCGCGGCGTCTACCGGACGGCCGACGGCGGGAAGACCTGGAAAAAGGTCCTCTATGTCAATCCCGAGACTGGGGCCTGCGACATGGCCATCGATCCGCAGAACTCCAAGATCCTCTACGTCGGGATGTGGGAGCACCGCCGCTGGCCGTATTATTTCCGGAGCGGCGGGCCGGGGAGCGCGGTCTATAGAACGACCGACGGCGGGGACACCTGGACGGTCACGGCCGACGGACTTCCCGCCGGCCCCTACGGCCGGATCGGGTTGGGAGTCGCCCGGTCGAACCCGAACGTCGTCTACGTCCTTGTCGAGGCCAAGGACGGCGGCCTATTCCGTTCCGAGGACAAGGGCCGGACCTGGCGGCGGGCCTGCGACAAGGCGACCTACGACCGGGTCAACTTCCGGCCGTTCTACTATAGCCGCCTGACCGTGGACCCGACGAACGACCTCGTCGTCTACGTCTACTCCGGCTCGTGCTACGTCAGCCGCGACGCCGGCAAGACGTTCACGACGATCTTCCAGGGGGCCCACCCCGACCACCATGCGGTCTGGGTCGACCCGAACAATCCGAAACATGTCATCGACGGCAACGACGGCGGCATCGACATCTCCTGGGACGGCGGCCGCCGCGCCCTAGGCGTGGCCGCCCAGCCCTGGGCCGAGGTCTATAACGTCGGCCTCGACATGCGCGATCCCTACTACCTCGACGTCGGCCTCCAGGACAACGGCAACTGGCTCGGGCCTTCGAACACCCGCGAGCGCGCCGGCATCTTCAACTCCCAGTGGGTCCCGACCGGCGGCGGCGACGGCTATTACGCCCAGTTCGACCCGGTCGACTGGTGGATCCTCTACCGGAACCTGCAGATGGGCGGGATCGAACGCCACAACCTCAAGACGGGCGAGTCCGTCGGCATCCGGCCCGAGCCGCCTCTCAACGAGCCGCCCTACCGCTTCAACTGGAACTCACCGATCTATCTTTCTCCGCACAACCGTAACGTCCTCTATTTCGGCGGTAACTTCCTCTTCCGGTCCCTCGACCGGGGCGTGTCCTGGACCAAGGCCAGCCCGGACCTGACCACCAACGACCCGGCCAAGCTCAAGGACTCCGGCGGCCTGACCATCGACAACACCGGCGCCGAGAACCACTGCACCATCCTGACCATCACCGAGTCGCCGCTCAAGGAAGGCGTCATCTGGGTGGGCACGGACGACAGCCAGGTCCAGGTGACGCGCGACGGCGGCAAGACCTGGGAGAACGTGAGCGCGAACATCAAGGGCTTCGGGCCGGGCGACAACTGGGTCACCCGCATGGAGGCCTCCCATTTCGTCGAGGGCGGCGTCTACATGACCGTGTCGCGGCACCAGGTCGCCGACTACCGGCCGTACATCTTCAAGACCGAGGACTTCGGAAAGACCTGGACTTCGCTCAAGGGCGACCTGCCCGATTACGGTTACCTCCACACCGTCCGCGAGGATCCGGAGAACCGGAACCTCCTCTTCGTCGGCAGCGAATTCGGCCTGTTCATCAGCGCCGACGGCGGCAAGAAGTGGATTCCCTACAAGGGGGATTTCCCGACCGTGGCCGTCCGCGACATCCAGATCCATCCGCGCGAGCGCGACCTCGTCATTGGCACGCACGGCCGGGGCGTCTGGATCATCGACGACATCCGGCCGCTCGAGAAGCTCACGGCCGAGGCGGTGAAGGCGGAGGCCATCCTCTTCGACGTCAAATCGGCCGTCCTCTTCTCCCCTAGGTCGACCGTGGACAATTACAGCGATGCCGGTTACGCCGGGACCAATTCCCCGTTCGGCGCGGCGATCAACTACTACCTCAATCCGGCCGCGGCCAGTGGGGCCAACCTCCGGCTGTCCATCCAGGACAAGGACGGACGGGAGGTGTCGGCTCCGTTCGCGGGCCGGGAGCCCGGGCTCAACCGTGTCTACTGGGCCCTGCGTGAAGGCGCCGCGCCCCCGGCGCCGGCGCCGGGCGAGAC
>JBFYOD010000080.1:0-3038 GCA_041303965.1 Candidatus Aminicenantota bacterium | reverse complement strand
CCGGGAGCTCGGCCAGGTCATCCTCAAATGCCTCGAGGTCGATAGGGAAAAGCGCTACCAGACCGCGCAGGACCTGCTGGCCGACCTGAAAAAGATCGGAAAACGGTTCGACACTTATGCGCTACACCTCCCGGATAGGGTCAAAGCAAAAGGGGTCCGTCCCAGCTCGGGCCTGCCCCGGAACAAGGTCCTCACCGTTGCTTTACTCATGCTGGCCTTAGGGGTTTCCGGGCTCGCCATAATGACCTTCACCAAGAAGTCCCGATCGAGCGCCGGGCGTAAACAGGTCATCCAGGAGATCGACCGCCTGATAACGGCTAACGACCTGTCCTCGGCCTTTCAGCTGGCGCTCAAGTTCGAGAAAGAAACACCCGCCGACCGCCGCCTGGCGGCCCTGTGGCCGCGCATATCGTCGACCCTTTCGATCCGGACCACCCCACCAGGGGCCGCCGTTTCCCTGATAGATGAACGATCGGGCAGCCGGGACATTCAGGTCGGCGGCCAAACGCCTTTGGACAACGTCAGGGTCCCCCTCGGCCGGGTCCGCATCAGGATAGAAAAAGAGGGGTACGTCACCCTGGAGGACACGACGTCCGATGCCGGCGGCAGCATCCACTGTCTGCTCGCCGAAAGAACCGCCCGCTTGAAGGACCCTGGTCGAACGTCGGTGGACGAGATCATCCAAAACGGAAACCGGACCTCCTACAAGATCAACGCCGGCCTCGACCAGGGGGTCATGGCCGGAGATAAGGGCGCGATCTATGGTCCGAAGGGCGGCGGGCCGGGGGAAGGAACTCAAGTCGTCGCCCGCTTCCTGATCAAAGAGCTTCAGCGGGACCGATCGCTGATCGAAACGCGCAATCAGAAGGGGGACATCCGGCTGGGCCACATCGTCAAGTTCGACGAGAGGATGACGACCGTTCCTGTGACCATCATGACGGTCCCGGACCGGGCCAGCCTTTTTGTCGACGGAGTCCGGATGGGGCTATCGGGAAAGCCGGTCAACCTGTCGCCGGGCAAGCACAAATTGAAACTTATCAAGCCCGGCTACCAAGACCTCGAGACGACCATCGAGGTCGGCGCCGACGGCCATGTCCCGCTCATCAAAATGACCCCGAAATCCCCCGCTCGGGACAACCTGGACAGCGATCAACAAGAAGACGCCGGGCTCTTGGCCCTCAGGTCGCAGGCGACCTCCCGTTTCCCGAGGAACTCGTAGCTGATCGCCCCGAACTTGCACGACGACACGCACTTCAGGCAGCGGACGCAATCGGGCGAGTTGGGCGATTCGTAGATCTTGATCTCGACGGGGCAATCCTTGTAGCACTTGTCGCAAAGCGTGCACTTCTCGTCATCCACGGCCATCCGGAAAAGGCTCGCCTTGTTGAACAACCCGAAGATCGCCCCCAGGGGACAGACGGCCCGGCAGAAGGGGCGGCGGCTCAGGATGAACCAGCCGATGAACAGGACGAGGAGCCCGATCTTCCAATAGTACATGAACCCGACGAGGGGGCGCAGGTCGACCTTGAGGAGGATGAGGGGGATGCCCGCCTCGAGCGTCCCCGCCGGACAGATCCATTTGCAGAACCAGGTCTGGCCATAGCCGAACTGGTCGACGATGAGCAGCGGCAGGGCGACGACCATCGTGGCCAGGACGACGTAGCGGAAGTAGGACATGAAATGCGGCATCCGGACCTTGGGCGTGGGGATCTTGTGGAAGAGCTCCTGGATGAAACCGAACGGGCAGACCCAGCCGCAGGGCATGCGCCCCACGACGCTGCCGACCGCGCCGAGGAAACCGGCGACATAGAGACCGAATTTTTTTTCGGCGATGGACAGATTGAAACGCAAGCCAGCGAACGACGTCTGCAGGGCTCCGATGGGACAGGCACCCATGGCCGACGGGCAGGAGTAACAGTTGAGGCCCGGGACACAGACGCCCTTGACCCCGCCCTGGAAGATCTCGCCCTTGAACCAGGACGGCAACCAGGCGTTGATGCCCAGGGCGAAGGCGGCCTGGTACCAGGCCCTCTTCTCTCTTGGCTTGCGGACGGCCTTGTCTTTCGCGACCATGGCCCCGTTCACCCGATCCCGATGCAATCGAGACAGACCGTGACGGCCTTTTCGAGGACCGTCTTGTACTCGCCAAAGAGAAGCCCGACGACCATGATCCCCAGGAAGACCGTCAGCAGGACCCAGGGCAGCTTTCGCTTCACCGCTTCCCTCCCCCGAGCAGGGCGTTGACGCCCTTGTCGAGTTCGGCGATGTGCTCTTCCTTGAAGCCCACGTGGACGTGGGTGATCGTCCCGGAGGAGTCGATGAGATAGACGACGGGTATCTCCTGGACCTCGTACTTCTTCTTCATGTCCTTGGCCGAGCAGACGACGCCCTCCGGGCTAGCGCTCGTCGGCGGGTCGGCCAGCATGGGATAGGTGATCTTCAGTTTTTGGTAGAACGGTTTGACGACTTTGCCCCCGGCTTCATCCAGGGCGATCCCGTAGACGCGCAGTCCGCCCTGGGTTTCACCATCGGCCGGTTTGTAGGTTTCGTTGAGCTGCTGCATGTGGGGCATGGCCTTGCGGCACGGGACGCACCAGGTCGCCCAGAAATCGACGAGGACGCCGGCCGGATGGGACTTGGAGACTTTCGTCTCGCCGGCCAGTGTCTCGGTCATGATCAGGGTCAACTTACCCTCCTCCATCGTCAGCGTGTGGTCCTTGCCGTCGACGTTCTTCAGGGAAAAGGGGATGAACTTGGCCCCCGCCTTCAGGGTGGCGAAAGAGGCGGAGCTCAGGAGGACGACAGCGGCGACGGCGCAACCGATCTTCAGGAGGGTCTTCATGGATGCTAGTTTAGCCGTCCCGCCCCGCTATTTCAAGACCGCGGAGAACGTTTCAGAAGCGGAAGACCAATCCGGCGCCGCCGGAGAGACCGCCGATCTTCGCCTCGACGGGGTCTGGATCGTCGGTCCGGAGGGTACAGGCGCGATAATTCGCGTAGAGGTCGAGCGAAACGGGACCGGCGACCTTGACGAGGAG
>JBFYOD010000079.1:0-76081 GCA_041303965.1 Candidatus Aminicenantota bacterium | reverse complement strand
TGCGGGCTGTCGGCGCCGAAGGTCGCGACGGCGTACTCGTGAAGGCCCCGGACCGGGCTGCTCATGGAAACGAGGTAGTCGAAGGCGTCGCCGCGGTTGACGTTCATGCATTGGGCCACGGGCCCCAGGCCGTGGGTCGGGTAGAGGTTGCCGTTGAGCTTCTGGGCCCAGGCCCGCCGCCACAGCCCCTCGCCCTCATTGGAGAACTTGACGCCGCGCAGGTCGTGAAGGTATCCGGCCTCGGCGTGCAGGACCTCGCCCAGGAGGCCCTTGCGGACGAGGTTCAGGGTCATCAGCTCGATCCGGTCATAACAGCAGTTTTCCATCATCTGGCAGTGCTTCTTGAGCTTTTCGGCCGTCTCGACGAGCGCCCAGCAGTCGTCGAGGGACATGGCCGCCGGCACCTCGGTCGCGGCGTGTTTGCCGTTTTTCATGGCCGCCAGGCAGACCGGGACGTGCCACTCCCAGGGCGTGGCCGTCATCACCAGGTCGAGATCCTCCGTCTCGCACATCCGCCGGAAATCCTCAGGCCCGTTGGAATACCCCGCGGGTTTGGGCTGGCCGGCCGCGACGACCCATTTTTGAGCCCGCTCGACCTTGGCCGGAACGACGTCGCAGATGGCCTTGACCTCGACGCCTTCGATATTCAAATAGTTTTGGACATGGGCCGAGCCCATGCCGCCGACCCCGACGAAACCCACCCGGACGGTCGGAATGGCGGATGTCTTGAATTGGGACCGGGCCTCGCCCGGGAGCGCGGCCGCCCCCTTGGCTTCGAGCCCGAGCCCGGCTACCGCTGCACCCAGACCCACGGCAGCCCCGATCTTGAGAAAATCTCTCCGGCTCTGACTTCTGTCGTCGTCGTTCATGGGACCTCCTTGACGATCATATTTAAAAGGCTTCAGAATATGCGGAACGAAATCCCGCCGAGGATCTGGACTCCCCCCAAGTTGACTTCGTTGACAAGGGGCGAACCCGCTCCCGTGGGAATAGTGTCGTAGGTTGCGGAACCGAAGAACGACAGGCGGCCGATCATGGCGGCCGATGCCGTCGCGAAGAACCGCGGGGAGACCTTGTTCCCCTTGAACCCAAGGTCGACGGTCGCCCACGTCTCCTCGTAGCGGTGGGCGCACATCCCCGCCCCGAGGCGGATATCGACGACCTTCAGATCGAACTGAAAAAAAACGACAACGGGGATCGAGGCACGGCGGAACTTGATCGGATATTCCGCGCCATCTTCCCCCATCGGGACGGCCTTCCCTTTGTCGCCGAGCGTGGCGACTCCCGCGCCGAGCCCGAAGGGACCCCTGAGCTTCAGCCAGATATCGGCGGAAAAGGGGAGGCTGGGGCCGTAGATCCCGCGGTAGGCCTCCTCCGAGGCGCGGAAATACCCCGCCGCGAGCGAGACCGACAGCTCCTGAGCCCGGGCAGCCGCGGCCAAACCGAGAACGGCGAGGAAGACCGCGGCACAGCGTCCGGATTTCATCGTCCGCCTCCGAGCGTCGGGAGGCTCAAAGTCCGTATGGCCGCCGTCGCCGGGGAGATAGAGGGAGACGCCGCGGCTTCCCTCGATCGATTGCTCTCGAGTCCCGTGGCGCCGACGGCCGTGACCACATAATAATAGGACAGGTCCATGCGAACATCGGCGTCCGAGTACGTCGTTCCGACGACGGGCGAGTCGTTGACCTTGACGTAGTCGAGATGGGAGGAGTTCGTCCGGTAGACATTGTATCCGGCCGCGTCGGGCTGGGCGCTCCAGGTTACGCGGACGGCACTCAACAAGGCGCTGAAGAGCGAGCTGTAGACGACCGGGGTCGCGGCGAGCCCTACGGGGGTCTTCGGGTATCCTTCCCGGAGCGGCTGGGCCAGCTCGGCCAGGAGGCCCAGCGAAGCTCGAGTGGCGCTCGTAATGAAATCAAGATTGAGCTTGTCGAGCGTGTCCGTCGTCTGGTGATAATAGGGGTTGGTGAGAGGGTCGTCCTCGATGGCCAGAAGGGCCGGATAGCCGCCGTCCCAGAACGGGGCGTGGTCGGAGTAGACGAAAGAGGCGTCGATCGTCTTCGTGGCGCCGAGAGGCCCGTACAATGAAGCGGCGTCGAGGAAGCGGTCGGCCAACCATCCCGAAGCCGGATTGACGATCACCTGCAGGTCCTCGGGCATCGCGTCGGCGAAGGCGATCATGTCCAGGTTGATGACGCCGATGATCCTCTCCCCCGCCAGGCCCGCGGCGGTGGCGTAGGCCCGGCTCCCGTAAAGCCCCCACTCCTCCGCCGAAAAGGCGATGAAGCGGACCGTGAAGTCGAGGGGATATGAGGCGAGGACCCTGGCCGCCTCGAGGACAGCCGCCGTTCCGCTGGCGTTGTCGTCGGCCCCCGGGGCCAGGGTCAGGCGCGAGGCGGGGGGCGACGTCGAGTCGTAGTGGGCGCAAATGATGACGATGTCGTCCGGATAGGTTTCGCCCGTTTTCTCGGCGACGACGTTACGCGAGCTGTAGGATCCGGAGAAAGTGAACGGCTCGAAACGGACGTCGTCGAGACCGAGGCCCGAAAAGGCGTTGTAGATGTATTGGCCGGAGGCCTCGCAGTTCGAGGTCGAGGCGTAGCGCGTCTGGAAGTCCTGGAGGGATTGGACGCCGGAGCTGAGGTTCGGCGTCGACACCAGGTCGACGATCATATCAATAAGCGGGTCCTGGGCGACGGCCCGAGAAGCGGGCCGTGCGGCGCTTGCGGCCGGCCGAAAGCCCATCCGGACGGTCCGCGACGAGAGCACTTTTCGCGGCAGGCCTGCGGGGACGGCCTCGGCGGGACTGCCCGTTTCCGTCCAGAAAACCGCTGTCCCCTGCTCCACGACGACGGCCTTGCCGGCCGAACGGAGAGCGGCCAGGGCGCCGGGCGAATCGGTCCGAACGACAAGGATATCTCCCTCCGCCGCGTTGCGCGCCAGGACCGAGAAACGGACGCCGTTCCGGCGGAGGCGAGCGATGTCCTCGCGGTCGGCCAGGGCCAGCAGACAGCTCTCGAGCTCCTGCCGAACGTCGACCTGGAGACGAGATAGGGCACGGGAAGGGAGATCCGGGCCCTTGGGGATCCTGATCAGGCTGAGCGGACCCCGGTTTGCCGGGAAAGAAGAGAGGAAGAGCAGGCAGGACATCAGCACTGCCGAGACGAAAATCCTGGCGCTCTTCATGCCAGGACCATTTAATCAAATTTCGGACCCGGTGGTCAACTGGAACCGACGGCGGCGCGGAAGGCGCCCGCCGGAGGGCTTTCCCGCCCCGCCGAGGCCGGGTATAATGAGTTCGGGAGCAACAATGAAGAAAATCGAGACCTCGCACGACAGCCGTTTCATGAAGAAAGCCATCTCCGAGGCCCGCAAGAACCTCGTTCGCCCGGACGGCGGGCCGTTCGGCGCATGCGTCGTCAAGGACGGAAAGATCCTGGCCGCGGCCAGAAACACGGTCCTCGAGAACGACGCCACCTGCCACGCCGAGATCAACGCCATCCGCAAGGCCTCGAAAAAGCTGGGCACGTTCGACCTCTCGGGGTGCGACATCTATTCGACGACCGAGCCCTGCCCGATGTGCTTCGGGGCCATCCACTGGGCCCGGATCAGCGCCGTCCATTACGGTACGGGCATCCGCGACGCAGCCCGGTCCGGTTTCCACGAGCTCCGCATCTCGAACGAGAAAATGAAGTCCCTAGGCAAGAGCCGGATCAGGCTCGTCCCGGCGTTCATGAGGCGGGAGTGTCTCGCGCTCTTCGAAGCCTGGCGCTCGCTCCCGGCAAAAAAAAGCTACTGAAGCCCGGGCCGGGGGCCTCGATCAGGTGAGGTCCTTCGGCGGCCGACGGAATGGTTCGCGTCGAGCCATCATATTCAAAATAGGTATTGACATGCCCCGCGACGTTGCCTATAATCCGCGCATTATGGACAGCCTGAACGTTTTCCTGATTCCGAAGGAAGCGCTGTCCTCCCTTCTCCTCTGGAACTGGTGGGCGGCCTCCCCCGCCCGATAAGTCCGTTCCCCCCGTCCATTCCCCTTCCCGGGGACGAGTGTGCGAATCCTGCCGATATCGCGCGCGTCCCCAGAGCCGGAGCCCCATCGGACACGACGGGAAAGACGTCGTGAAAGGACATTGACCATCATGCGCTGCGCGTCTCGGAATACGGACTATCTGCCGAAGGCCTTTTACAATATCAAGGCCGACCTGCCATCCCCGCCCAAACCGCCCCTTCACCCGGGGACGAAGGAACCCATCAAGCCGGAGGACCTCGAAGTCATTTTCCCGAAAGGCTTCATCCGCCAGGAGGGGATGACGGCGCGCGAAGTCCCCATTCCCGGTCCCGTGCTCGAGGCCTATTCGGTCTTCCGGCCTACGCCCCTCGTCGAGGCCACGGCCCTCAGAAAACACCTCGACACGCCGGCCCGCATCTTCTATAAGTACGAGGGCGTCGGGCCGGTCGGCAGTCATAAGACGAACACGGCCATCATGCAGGCCTACTTGGCCGCGGAGGAAGGCGTGACCACTCTCGCGACCGAGACCGGGGCCGGCCAATGGGGCTCCGCGCTCGCCTATGCGGGCTCCCGTTTCGGGATCGAAACCAGGGTCTTCATGGTCCGGTCGAGTTTCCGCCAGAAACCGGGGAGGCGCGTCCTTATCGAGATGTTCGGCGGCACCGTCCTCGAGAGCCCCAGCCCGACGACCGCGGCCGGCCGGAAGTTCTTCGAAAAGGACCCCGAGCATCCGGGCAGCCTGGGGATCGCCATCTCGGAGGCCGTGGAGATCACCGTCAAGGACCCCGGCATCAAGTACGCCCTCGGCTCGGTCCTGGACAGCGTTCTCATGCACCAGACGGTCATCGGGCTGGAGGCCGAAAAGCAGATGGAGGAGATGGACGCGGTCCCGGACACGATCATCGGCTGCGTCGGCGGCGGCTCGAATTTCGCCGGTCTGGCTTTTCCCTTCATCCGTCACAACCTCGCCGGGGCCCGGAACACCCGTTTCATCGCCGTCGAGCCGGACGCCTGCCCCTCCCTGACCCGGGGCGAGCTGCGCTACGACTTCGGGGACAGCGTCGGGATGACGCCTCTTCTGTACATGTACACCCTGGGGATGGAATTCGTCCCTCCGCCTCTCCACGCCGGCGGGCTCCGCTACCACGGCATGGCGCCCCTCGTCAGCCATCTCGCGGCGACAGGCATCGTCGAGGCCCGGGCCGTCGATCAGAAGACGGTCTTCGAGGCGGCCGTGCTGTTCATGAAGACGGAAGGGATCCTGCCTGCTCCGGAATCGTCCCACGCCATCGCCGTGGCCATCGAAGAAGCTTTGAAGGCCAAGGAGTCCGGACGCGAAACGAATATCCTTTTCAACCTTTCCGGGCACGGCTTCCTCGACATCAGCGCTTACAACGGACACAAGCCCGGCTCGTTTTAAGGATCCGGCCATAAGATGACCGCTCGGGCAGGAAAGGGCGGCAGGCGACGTCCCGGGGAATGGATGTGCAGGCGAAAAAGAGCCGGACACCCTGAGCCCGGGAACTCCGGGCCCGTTTGTTTCGTATATAGGGATGAGACGGAAACGACTATCAGGAGGCCTATCGATGAATTCTTCCCGCATGAGAATAGGATTGATCATTCTCGCCGTCGCGGCTCTCGTGGCCGCTTGCGACGAGCCTCGCGACGTCATGAAGGATACTCAGATGGTCGCGCTCCAAGGGGCGACCCGTGCCGAAGTCGGCCTGCACATGAATGCGGGCGAGCTCCGGGTCCGCGGCGCCGACCAGGAGGCGCTTCTCGAAGCTTCGTTCGAATATAGCCGGGAAAGGGACCGGCCGATCGTCGATTATCGCCGCTTCGGCGACAAGGGCCTCCTCGAGGTCCGGCGCGCCCGCCGTAACAGCATCCCCTTCGGCCGGATCCGTAACCGCTGGGACATCCATTTGAGCACTTCCGTTCCCCTCGACCTCGACATCGACCTCGGCGCCGGTCAAAGCGACATCGACCTCCGGGGCCTGAAGCTCCAGCGGGTCGAGATCGACATGGGTGTCGGCGAGATGACCCTCGACCTCCAAGGCCCACACCAGGACAGTTTCAATGTCAAGATCGACGGCGGCGTCGGCAGCGGCAAGATCTACCTGCCCTCCGAGGCCGGCGTGCGGGTCAAGGTGGACGGCGGCCTCGGCTCGATCGATGCCCACGGCTTGACCAAGCAAGGCGGCTTCTACGTCAACGACGCTTACGGAAAGAGCGCCGTCACTATCGAAGTCGAGGTCGACGCCGGGATCGGCAGTCTCGACCTCCGCGTCGAGTCTCCGGCCCGGGTCAAGATCTAGATTTCCTCGAGCTGGGCCGTGAAGTGCCGCAGGAACGGTGATTCGCGGACGATGCGCAGGCCCCTGACCTTGTCGCGGTTCTTGTGGAGCTCGATCAGGGACTCGGCGACGAACTTCAGGTGTGAGGCTGTGTAGACCCGCCGCGGGATGGCCAGGCGGACCATTTCCAACTCGGGATAGACCTCCTGTTTCCCCTTGCCCGTCTTCTGCCCGAACATCACCCCGCCGATCTCGACCGCCCGGATGCCGAACTCCCTGTAAAGGGCGACCGTCAGGGCCCAACCCGGGTATTTCGTCCGCGGGATATGGGGCAGGAACCGGTCGGCTAGGAGGTAGATGGCGTGGCCCCCGAACGGCTTGAAGACGGGCACGCCGGCCTGGTCGAGAAGGCCGCCGAGGTAGGCGACCTGGGCGGTCCGGTGCTCAAGGTAGTCTTCGTCGAGACCTTCCTTGAGGCCCCGGGCCATGGCCTCCAGGTCGCGGCCGGCCAGGCCGCCGTAGGTCGGGAAGCCTTCGCTGATGATGAGCAGGTTCTTGATCTTTTCGGCCAGGCCGTCGTCATCGAGGGTGACGAAGCCGCCGATGTTGACCAGTGCGTCCTTCTTGCCGCTCATGGTCGCGCCGTCGGCATAGGAGAACATCTCCTGGGCGATCTCGACGACGCTCTTCTTGGCGTAGGCCTTCTCGCGCTTCTTGATGAAAAAGGCGTTCTCGGCGAAGCGGCAGGCGTCGAAGAAGAAGGGGATGCCGTGGTGGCCGCAGACCTCGCTCACCTGCTTGATATTCTTCAGGGAGACCGGCTGTCCCCCGCC
The DNA here is from genome assembly GCA_041303965.1 of Candidatus Aminicenantota bacterium. GTDB lineage: Bacteria > Acidobacteriota > Aminicenantia > Aminicenantales > Saccharicenantaceae > RBG-16-66-30. The sequence continues at coordinate 68,939 of JBFYOD010000079.1, read as the reverse complement.
ACTGTTGTTGGTGACCGTCATCATGACCAGCGGGATCCTTTCGACGCCGCGCTTGTCGATGAATTTTTTGAGCGTTTCGACGTCCATGTCACCCTTGAACGGGTGGGGCGAATCGGGATCATAGGCCGCGGCGGCGACCAGGTTCTCGGCCCGGGCCCCGAGGACTTCGACGTTGGCCCGGGTCGTATCGAAATGGATGTTGTTAGGGACGCTGTCCCCCTTCTTGACGGCCGAACCGAAGAGGATCCTTTCCGCCGCCCTCCCCTGGTGGGTCGGGATGACATGGCGGAAGCCGAAGATCGAGCGGACCGAATCTTCAAGATGGAACCAATTTCGCGCCCCGGCGTAGGACTCGTCCCCGGACATGATGCCGGCCCACTGGTCGTCGCTCATGGCCGAGGTCCCGGAATCCGTCAGGAGATCGATGGTGACCTTCTCGGCCGGGATGCCAAAGATGTTGAACCCGGATTGCCTGAGCAGGGCCTCGCGCTCCCGGCGGGAGACCGTGCGGATGGACTCCACGACCTTGATGCGGAAGGGCTCCATGGGGACCTTGATGTCGGCCATTTCTTTCCTCCCTAGCGGCCCTCGACGATCCCGGGGGCCCGGCGCATTCTAGAATATCGACAACTTGCGGAATAGCTTGAATCGTCCCTCGACCTGGCCTTGGTCGAGGGTCAGGAAACGCCCGATCCCGAAATCCTCGATGGCGAAAGAGGCCATGACGCTGCCGTAGACGGCCGCCCGACGGACGTCCTTTCCGGCCAGCCCGGGCGTCTTGTCGAGGTAACCAAGGAAACCCCCGGCGAAGCTGTCGCCGGCTCCCGTCGGGTCGACGACGTGCTCGCACGGGTGGGCCAGGACGCCGAAGACGAAATCGCGGCCGAAGACGAGCGCGCCGTGTTCCCCCTTCTTCAAAAGGACGAGCGACGGGCCGAGCCCGACGAGGGCCTTGCCGGCCTTGATCAGGTTCATCTCCCCGGTGACGAGCCGGGCTTCCTCGTCGTTGGCGAAGAAGACGTCGATCCGGCCGAGTTCCTTGAGGAGGGTCTCCCTCTTCGTGTCGATCCAGAGCCGGATGGTGTCCATGGCGACCAAGGCCGGCTTTTTGAACTGGCCGAGGACGAAGTCGTGGTGCTCTGGGTTGAGGTTGGCCAGGTAGACGATGCGCGAGCCCCTGTAGCGCGCTGGGACCTCCGGGCGGAAATCGGCGAAGACATTGAGCTCCGTCCGGACCGTCGTCCGCCGGTTGGGGTCCTCTTCATACATCCCTTCCCAGTGGAAAGTCTTCCCCGCCTTGATCTTCAGGCCTTCGAGGTCGACGCCGCGGGACTTGAGGAGGACCAGGGTTTTTCGCGGGAAGTCCCGGCCGACGACGCCGACGACGCGGGGCCGGGTGAAGTAGCTCGCCGCGAGCGAACAATAGGTCCCCGATCCGCCGACGATCCTCTCGCGCGAGCCCCAGGGCGTCCGGATAGTGTCGAAGGCGACCGAACCGACGATGACGAGACTCATGAGTATTCCCCCAAACCTAACGCAGGTATTTATCGACGAGGATCCCCAGCTTCCGCCGCGTCGCGGCCGGGATCGCGGCCGGGTCGGTCACGATGGTGTTCCGCAGGGACGAGCCGCAGTCGCAGTCGCGGACGCCGCCGAGCGCCGCCAGCGCTTTCTTGATCACGGCCTTGGCGTTGCCGATGTTGTGCGACAGGTTCTGGAGGATGAGCTCGACAGTGACCGGCTGCTCGGTTTCGTGCCAGACGTCGTAGTCCGTGGCCAGGCTCAGCGTGGCGTAGCAGATCTCGGCCTCGCGGCAGAGCCGGGCCTCCGTGGCGCTGGTCATGCCGATGACGTCCGCTCCCCACGACCTGTAGGCGAGCGACTCGGCCTTGCTGGAGAAGGCCGGGCCGTCGATGGAGATATAGGTACCGCCGCGGTGCGCCCTCATCCCCAGCCCGACCACGGTTTCATAGAGGACCCGGACCAGCTCCGGGCAGACCGGCCGGCCGAAACTGACGTGGGCGACGATCCCCTGTCCGAAGAATGTATTGGGCCGGCGGGTCCGGTCGAAGAACTGGTCGGCGAGGACGATGTCGCGCGGCCGGATCTCTTCGCGGAGAGAGCCAACGGAGTTGACGGAGATGATCCGTTCGACGCCTAACTTCTTGAAACCGAAGATGTTGGCCCGGTAGTTGACCTCGGCGGGAAGGTGCCTATGCCCCTTGCCGTGCCTGGCTAGAAAGGCCACCCGCCGGCCTTCGAGCGTCCCGATGACGTAGGGGTCGGAGGGCTCCCCGAACGGCGTTCGGAGGCGGACTTCGCGGGTATCCTTGATCCCGTCGATCTCATAGAGCCCAGTCCCGCCCAGGATGCCGATGGAGGCGTGTGGTTTCTCTGCTCTTTTCGTCCCGGCCATGGATCCTCCTCGGACTGATATACCTTTTTCGGCGAGGCCGCGTCAACCCCTTGACTCCCCGGCATGAATGCCGAGCCTTGGCCTATACGAACGGGTCATGCAGTCAATGGGGCCTCCCAGGCTTTTGCTTTTTGCCGGGGAAAACGATATTCTAAGGGGCAGAACGGACATCTATGAACGAACATCGGATCGCAGAGGTCGTGGAAATCCTGGCCGGGGCCGGCCGCGTCGCCGTGCTCACGGGCGCGGGGATCTCCGCCGAGTCCGGCGTTCCCACCTTTCGGGGCGCGGACGGATTATGGAAGCAGTACAGGGCCGAAACCTTAGCCACGCCCGAGGCCTTCGAGCGCGATCCGAAACTCGTCTGGGAGTGGTATGACTGGCGGCGCGGCCTCATCGCACCCGTCGAGCCGAACGCCGGGCACCGGATCATCGCCGGCTGGGAAAGCCTATTCGGAGAGATGGCCGTCATCACCCAGAACGTCGACGGCCTCCATGCCAAGGCCGGCTCGAGCGACGTCGTCGAGCTCCACGGCAATATCTGGAAACTGCGGTGCACCCGGGAAGGAACGGTCGAAGAGGTCCGGACGACTCCCCTGCCGCGCATCCCTCCCATCTGCCCGGCCTGCGGCTCTCTCTTCCGGCCCCACATCGTCTGGTTCGGGGAATCGCTTGACCCCGCCGTCCTCGACCGGGCCTACGGTTTGAGCGAGGCTTGTCAGGTCATGTTCGTCATCGGGACGTCTGCCATCGTTTATCCCGCCGCCTCGCTGCCTTTGGCGGCGGCCAGGGCAGGTGCCAAGATCGTCGAAGTCAACCTCGAACCGACGCCGCTCTCAGCGCAGGCCGACTTCTTTTTCCAGGGTACGGCCGGAGAGATCCTTTCCGTTCTGGACAGGCAGCTGAGGGAAAGGATGAGTCCATGAATTACGTCTATCTTGACGGCTCTTCGGGATTGAGCGGCGACATGATCCTCGGCGCTCTTCTCGACCTGGGTGTCGACGCCTCTCTCTTCAAGGAGAAGATGGCCGGACTTCGTCTGCCGGTGGAGATAGCCGTCCGGCGCGTCCGCCGCGGCGGTTTCGGCGCGGTCAAGGTCGACGTCGAGGTCAAGGGCCACGATCACATCGAGAGGACCTTCGCCGATGTCGAGCGCATCATCCGCCGAGCCCGATTCTCCCCTTCCGTCAAGGACCGGGCCATCGCCATCTTCAAGCGGCTCTTCGAGGCCGAGGCCAAGGTCCACGGCCGCAGGTTCAAGGAGGCCCATCTCCACGAGGCCGGGGCCGACGACGCCCTTGTCGATGTCGTCGGAGCCGCGTTCCTTCTCGACGAACTTGGCATCGAGGACGTTTATTCTTCGCCCCTCAACGTTGGTTCCGGGTGGGTCAAGACATCTCACGGCGTCCTTTCCGTACCCCCCCCGGCCGTGGCCGAGCTCCTGAAAAGCGCGCCAATCTACTCGGCCTGGGTCGAGTCCGAGCTCGTTACGCCGACCGGGGCAGCCATAGTTTCGACCCTGGCCAAGCGGTTCACCAAGCTCCCAGAACTCGTCTACAAGAGGATCGGCTGTGGCGCGGGGACGAAGGAGTTCCCCGAGATCCCGAATGTCCTGAGGATTTATTACGGCGAAGCCCGGAGTTTCGACGAGGCCAAACAAGTCTACATCGTCGAGGCGACGCTGGACGACGCTTCGCCTCAGCTTCTGGCCCACTTCCTGGAGAGGGCTTTCGAAGAGGGGGCCCTGGACGCCACCCTATCCCCCGTGGTCATGAAGAAGAACCGCCTGGGCACGAAGCTGACCCTGCTCGCCGGCGCCGATAAGATGGACGCTCTCATCGAGGCCGTCTTCAGGGAAACGACGTCGATCGGCGTCCGCTACTACCCCGTCGGCCGGCGCGTCCTCGAACGGGAATTCCGGAACGTCCGGGTCGGCGGGGAGAACGTCGGCATCAAGGTCGCCGCGCTCGGCGGCCGGCCGGTCAACGTCCAGCCGGAATACGAGGACCTTCTGAAGGTCGCCCGGAAGACGAAGCGGCCGCTCAAGGAGATCGCCCACCTGGCCGTCAGCGAGTTCGTCAAGAAGCGCTGACGGCGGGACGGCGCGGGGGCGGAGGAACCATCATGGACATCAAGAAGATCGAAAAGGGCGTGAAGCTTGTCCTCGAAGGCGTGGGCGAGGACCCCCGCCGTCCGGGCATCCGGGCGACGCCCCGCCGGGTGGCCAGGATGCTCACCGACATCCTCGGCGGCACGGAGCGCGAAGCGACGCGGAACCTCCGCGTCATCGAGGACGAAAAGCACGACGAAATGGTCCTCATCAGGAACATCCCCCTCTACTCGATGTGCGAGCACCATCTTCTCCCCTTCGCGGGAGTGGCCCACGTGGCCTATATACCGAAATCCGGGCGGATCGTCGGCCTGAGCAAGATCGCCCGGGTGGTGGAGGCCCTGTCCAGGCGGCTTCAGGTCCAGGAGAGGTTGACGAAACAGATCGCCGACCTGCTCGACGAGCACCTCAAGCCCCTGGGCGTCATGGTCGTCATCGAGGCCGAGCACATGTGCATGTCCATGCGCGGGGCGAAAAAGCCCAAGTCCATCACCGTCACTTCGGCCGTCCGCGGCTCGTTCCGGAAGAACCCGGCCACGCGGGCCGAAGCCATGATGCTCATCCGAGGAGGACCGATCAGTGGAAGAGAATTCTAAGAGAACGTTTTACATAACGACGCCGATCTACTACGTCAACGACGTGCCCCACATCGGGCACGCCTACACGACGATCATCGCCGACGCCCTGGCCCGATTCCAGAAACTGGCCGGGAAGGACGTCTTCTTCTTGACCGGGACCGACGAACACGGCCAGAAGATCGAGAAAGCGGCGGCCGAGCGGGGCTTGACCCCCAAGGCCCTGGCCGACTCGGTCGTCGGACGGGCCCAGGACCTATGGCGGGCTCTCGACATCTCGCACGACTTCTTCATCCGGACGACCATGGACTTCCACGAGAAGGGCGTCCAGAAGCTCTTTCAGATGCTCGTCGACAAAGGTGACATCTATAAAGGCGAATACAAGGGCTGGTACTGCGTCTCCGACGAGAATTTCCTGCCCGACGACGTGGCGCTCGAGCCGGAAGGGTGCAAGACATGCCCGGACTGCGGCAAAAAGGCCTCCGTCGTCTCCGAAGAAACCTATTTCTTCCGTCTTTCGGCCTACCAGGACAAGCTCCTCGCGCTATACGCCGAGCACCCCGAATTCGTCCGGCCCCAGAGCCGCCTCAACGAGATCACGAGCTTCGTCCGCGGCGGGCTCAAGGACCTGAGCATCACCCGGACGACGGTCAAGTGGGGCGTCCCCGTGCCGGGCGATCCCAAGCACACGATCTACGTCTGGTTCGACGCCCTCCACAACTACGTCACGGGCATCGGCTACGACTGGAACCCGGAGCTCTTCAAGAAGTTCTGGCCGGCCGATATCCATCTCGTCGGCAAGGACATCCTCAGGTTCCACGCCGTCTATTGGCCCGCTTTCCTCATGGCCGCGGGTCTCCCGCTGCCGCGGACGGTCTACGGCCACGGCTGGTGGCTCAAGGACGACACCAAGATGTCCAAATCGCGAGGCAACGTCCTCGACCCCCAGACCATCCTGAAGGTCTTCGGTCCCGACCCCCTGCGCTATTTCCTGCTCCGGGAGATCCCCATCGGGCAAGACGGCAACTTCTCCCACGAGGCCTTCCTCCACCGGGTCAACTCCGACCTGGCCAACGATCTCGGCAACCTCGTCCAGCGGACGCTGACCATGATCCGCAACTATTTCGATGACGGGATCATCGACCCAGGAGAGGAGACGGCCGCGGACCTGAAGATCCGGACCGATTTCGAGGACCTCAAGGACCGGGTTTTCGAGCACTACGACGCCTGCGCCCTTAACAAGGCCCTCGAAGAGATCTGGGCCTACATCGGCCTGGTCAACAAATACCTCGCGGGTAACGAACCCTGGATCATGGCCAAGGACCCGGCCCTGAGGCCGAGGCTGGCCCGAGTGCTGCTCCAGGCCGCGGCGGCCATCCGCGGCGTGAGCTATCTCGTCTTCCCTGTCATGCCCGGATCGGCGGAAAAGATCTGGGGCTTCCTCGGCGAAGGGAAGAAACCCTCGGAGGTCCCCTACGACGGGATCGAGTTCGACGCCTTCGGCCCCGGCCGGAAGGTCGGAATGCCACAGGCGCTCTTCCCGAGGGTCGCCTTGAAGGATTTTCTCGGAGAGGATGCAGGGACACCTCTCCCCCCGCCGGCCCCCCGGCCGGAACCGACGAAGGAGGGAAAAGAAGCGATGGACATCATCACTTACGACGAATTCAAGAGAATGGACCTCCGGGTCGCTCATGTCCTGGCGGCCGAATCCGTCCCCGGAGCGACGAAGATCCTCAAGCTCCAGATCGACATCGGGACGGAGAAGCGGCAGATGGTGGCCGGGATCGCCGAAACCTATGCGCCCGAGGAACTCGTCGGCAAGAAGCTCATCGTCATCGTCAACCTCAAGCCCGCCGTCATCCGCGGCATCGAATCCCAGGCCATGCTCCTCGCAGCCATCACCCCGGATAACAAAGCCGTCATCCCCTTCTTCGACCGGGATATCGCTGCGGGCGCGATCGTGAAGTAAGGCCGCCGCCGGCATCGGTCACGGCCTCAGGATCGGAGCACCGCCCGGATACTGGTTTCGGGGATAGCCCCTACCCTGAGGATCCGGGGTTCGGGCGAGGTCAGATCCAAGATCGTCGAAGGGGCGCCGCCCGGCGCTCGACCGCCATCGACGATGATATCGACCCGGCCGCGAAAGAGGGCGATCACTTCGGCCGGATCGGCCAGCTCTTTTTCGCCCGACAGGTTGGCGCTCGTGGCAGTCAAAGGCTGGCTGATCTCCCGGATGAGCCCCCGCAGCCAGGAGAGCGGCGGGATCCGGACGGCGATCGTCCGGCCGGGGCCGAGCAGGAACTCCGGAAGCCCTGCCGCGGCCGGGAGAACGAGAGTCAGGGGGCCGGGCCAGAACTCCTCGGCCAGCGGCCGGAAGGACGGAGGGAGGGAGGCGGAGATGGCCTTGACCATGTCCAGGTCCGAGGCCACGACCGGCAACGGCTTCCCGGGTTCCCGTTTCTTCAACCGGAATATCTTCTCCACGGCCCTCTTCGAAAAAGCCGCGGCGCCGAGGCCATAGAAGGTCTCAGTCGGGTAGGCGGCGACAGCGTCCTCGAGGAGCGCCGCGGCGACCTCCCGGATGAGTTCGGGGCTCTCCCCCGACGGGTCTATCCCCAAAATGCGGGTTATAGTCATTCCTGGAATCCCCGCTCGTGATGTTAGCCCGCACCTGTTCAAAAGTCAAACCCGGGACCTCCCGGCCTGACGTCGCGGGCCCGGCTGGGAGGACACCTGACCTGTTTTGGCCACAGCCGAGCGTCGGCCCCTCCCTGAAAAGCGATCCGGCCGGCTTGGCATATTTTTTGCTATAATAAGGGGTCGTTAGGAGGAATGAAATGAAAAAACTGACCGGCCTCGCCCTTGGATTGATTCTTCTCGTGCCTTCGCTCGCTTTTTCCGATTCGTTCTCCCTTCGGATAGGGTACTTTATGCCGCACGCCCTATCCGATACCTATCTCGCGTCCCATCCCGACAGCCTCTGGGCCATCGAACTAAGCCAGATGAGCTTCTCGAAGAACAAATTCCGGGGGACCACTTTCGGAGTCGGCTACGAATATTTCGTCAGCAAAAACATCAGCCTGGCCTTCAGCGTCGATTCCTACAGCAAGCAGACGCCGGGCTATTATATCGATTATGTCCAATTCGCGTTGGACGAGGGCGATTTCGCCTTCCCCTATGAATTTTACGACGGTGACGACATCCAGCACGCCTTCCGCATTTCGAGCACGCCCCTCCAGCTTTCCTTCAAGATAACCCCTTTGGGCCGGAAAACGCGGCTCATCCCCTTCTTCGGCGGCGGCGGCGGGCTCTATCTCTATAGCGTCCGGATTTACGGACAAATGGTCAACTATTCTCCCACCGACCAGTTTGGCGATCCCGTCGATTGGTACTACGATTTTGAAACGGATACAGCCTATAGCAACCCCGCGGACCCCAATTTACGTGACGAGTTGATTTACCCCGTGGAATCCGTGAACGGCAGGGAAAAAGGGACCGCCTTCGGTTGGCACGCTTTCGCCGGGTTCCAGATCCCCATCGGCTTCCGCGCGACCCTCGACGCCGAGGTCCGCTATCACTCGGCCAGGGCCAAATTCAATGATTGGTTCCAGGGATTCGACGACTTCGACCTCGGCGGCCTGGCGCTGACGGTCGGGTTCAATTACTGGTTCTGAGACTCTTCATCCGATGAGTTCGGGCCGTCCGCTCGGACGGCCCTTTTTTTACCCCGTTTTAAGAGACCTTATCGAAGCGCAGGCCCTGGGCCTTGTCGAAACGGATGAGCAACCGGCCCCAGACCGACATGACCTCGATCTCGCCGGTGAAACGGCAGGCGACCTCGGCTTTTTGGAAATCCTCCCGCATCTTCTCCCCGATCTCGAAGAAATCGAGGATGAAGGGCAGGGAGAACGTCTTCTCCCCTACCCGCGGGAGGTTCTTGTCCCCCGGGATCGGCCCGGAGAGGACTTCCCGGCCGCCGAAGAAAAGGGCGAAGCTGATCTTGTCGACGAGGAGCTCGTAGCCGTTGGGGTTCCTGAACGTGGGACGGAAGACGACGTCGGCTCCGCCCACGGTCAGGTCGTTGACCTTGAGGGGAAGGATCTCGATCTCGGGGTCCCGGAAGATGGGGAATTCGCCGCTGAAGGCGAACGGGGCCCTCTGCTCTTTTCTTCGGTCGTTCTGGAAGAACATGTCCCCGACGATGTCGCAGAGGGCCTTGCCTTCGATCGGCCCGACGGCGGCGCGGAGCAGGTCATAGGAGATCTTGACCGGAAGGGCGATGAGCGTTTCCCCGTTCGGCGGGACCGGCAGGGGCTCGTCGAGAGGTACCGTCATATTGAGGAATTCCCTCTGGTTGATGGTCACCCTGTAACGGTAGCGGACGAGCTCGCGCGGAGCCGATGACGGGTTCGTCAGGCCGATGTGGAAGGCCAGGGTCAGCCCCGAGGAGCTGAGGTTCCGGATGACCTTGTCCTTTAGGACCAAGACGACGTCGTCCTTGGCGGCCGGCCCGCCGCCCGCCCGTACCAGGAGCGCCCCCGAGAAAAGCGCCAGACAGGCGATTCCGAGCATCCGCCGGATGATCCTCGTCTGCTTTCTCATGTCTTCCTACCAGAATACCTAAAACCCCGGCAAGTGACAAGTAAGTCTTCCAAAACACAGCGCTTTGTTGGACTTGGGATCACGCCACCCGGGCTTTGAATAGCCGAAGCGAATCTGCTCCCCGCCGGTCCCCGTCAGAGCCATAAAGGGTGGCGTCATGCGACCGAGCCGGGACTAGGGAGCCAATCAACCTGGCGTTGCAGTTATCGTCCCTGTTTCTTATAATGGACGGACCGAACGGAATTCCGGGGAAGGAGGGATATCCATGAACAAGCGCTCATCGGTCGGCCTCATCCTCGTCCTCCTGGCCGCGGCGGGCCTGGCGATTTCGTGCAGCCCTCGGCAGCCGGCCGGAAGCGGCCCGGCCGCCGGATCGATCAAGCACGACCAGGCCCTCTACGCCCAGGAAACTTCCGAAGGGAAGACCCAAACGGTCCTGTCGGTCGACCTCGCGGGCTTCGATAAACCGGCCGATCCCGCCGAGTTCGCCAAGTACTTCCATTTTCCGCCTGTGCGCCAGGACAACACGGGGACGTGCTGGTCGTTCGCCGCGACCTCCCTTCTCGAATCCGAGCTCAGGCGGCTAGGTCGGGCGGAAGTCAAGCTCTCCGAAATGTTCACCGTCTATTGGGAGTACGTCGAGAAGGCCCGAAGGTTCATCCGCGAAAACGGCGATTCTTTCCTCGGCCAGGGCTCCGAGCCCAACTCGGCCATGGAGCGGATCAGGCAGTACGGCCTCGTCCGGGCCTCCGATTTCTCCGGGCTTCTCGATGGGAAGACGACCCATGACCACGGTCCCCTCTTCCGCGAGTTCCGGGACTACCTCTCCGGCCTCGCCGCCAGGAAGGAATGGGACGTAGCCGGGGGGCTGGCCGGGGTCCGGGCCATCCTCGACAAGCACCTGGGCCGGCCCCCCGACAGGATCTCCGTCGACGGACGGTCGCTCACTCCCCTGGAATACCTCAAGAGCCTGGGACTCGATCCGGGCGATTATGTGGCCTTCGTCAGCTTCATGTACCTCCCTTTCTACACCAAGGGTGAGTTCCGGGTCCCCGATAATTGGTGGCACAGCCGGGAGTTCCATAACCTGCCCCTCTACGAGTTCTCCACGGCTCTCCTGCGGGCCCTTCGCCGGGGGTACACGGCCGCTCTGGCCGTCGATTTTTCCGAGCCCGGCTACAGCGGCGCGAACGATGTCGCCGTGGTCCCCACCTTCGACATCCCCTCGAGCTATATCGACCAGTCCAGCCGGGAGTACCGGTTCACGAACGGCAGCTCCACCGACGACCACTCGGTCCACTGTGTCGGCTACCTGGAGTCCGCCAAGGGCAACTGGTTCCTGATCAAGGATTCTTGGGAGAACGCCTATTGGGGGAAGGCCAAGGGCTACTTTTTCTACCATGACGATTACACTCGGCTGAAGTGTCTGATGTTCCTGGCCCACAAGGACGCCGTCAAGGAGGTCCTCGACAAGTTCGCCGCCATCCGGTGACCCGGCCGGGCCCCGGTTTTCCGGGAAAGGCGAAACCTGTTAGAATAAGAGACCTCATGAGGAAGCTCGCCTTCGACTTCGCCGACCGGGCCCTTCTCGTCCGCCTCTTCGGCGGCGACGTCTATGCCGTCGGGGGCTTCGTCCGCGACCTCATCCGCCGCCACCCGTCCCCCGACGTCGACATCCTCGTCGCCCGGCACGAGCTCGGGGCGATCGTCCGCAAGCTCGAAAAGCACGGCCGCGTCGACCTCGTCGGGAAGAGCTTCGGGATCGTCAAGTTCACCGCCCGCGGGAAGACCTACGACGTCGCCCTGCCGCGGACCGACCGGGCCAAAGGCGAGGGCGTCCGGGGCCACAAGGACATCCTCGTTTCCGCCGACCCCGGCCTGCCCATCGAAAAGGACCTGGAGAGACGCGATTTCCGAACGAACAGCATGGCCCTCCGGCTCAAGGACGGGACGCTCATCGACCCGTTCGAAGGACGCGCCGACACCCTGGCCGGAAAGATCCGCCTGACCAACCCGGCCGCCTTTCCCGAGGATCCCCTGCGCGTAGTCCGCGTCGCCCGCTTCGCCTCCGTCCTTGGCTTCAAGGTCGACCCGGCGATCTACCCCGCCGCGCGGGCCGTCGACCTCTCCGGCCTCAGCGTCGAGCGGGTCAACGACGAGATGTTCAAAATCCTCCTCGGATCGCCGCGGCCGTCGGTCGGGCTCGAGGAGATGTTCCGGCTCGGCGTCCTCGACCAGTGGTTCCCCGAACTTCAAGCCCTGGCCCTGGTCATCCAGGATTCTGTTTTCCACCCGGAGAAGGACGCCTTCGGCCACCACACGGTCTGGGCCCACACCAAGCTCTCCGTCGACCAGGCGGCCGCCCTGGCCGGTCTGGCCGGCCTTCCGGCCCCGAAGAAGCTGGCCCTCATGCTCGCCGCGCTCTACCATGACCTGGGCAAGAGCACGACGACGCGCTGGGAATACAAGCGGGGCCGGATGGCCGTGACCTCCTGTGGACATGATATCCAAAGCGAGCGGGTGGCCCGGCGCGTCCTGGCCCGCTTCAAGGTCCAGACCTGGAACGGGTTCGCCATCGGCCGCATGGTCCCTCTCCTCATCCGGACGCACCACCGGGCCGGCGAGCTCTGGCAGAACCGGGAGGATGTTACGAAAAAAGCCTTTAACCGCCTCGCGGCCGACGTCGACGGGGAGATCGAGCTCCTCGTCTATCTCGACGCCGCCGACCGAGCTGGACGGGGAACGCGCCTCGTCCGGGGGCTCGACCGGCAGGCGCGCTGGCTTTTCAAGAAGTTCGACGACCTCCGCGTCAACCGGGAGACGATCAAGCCCCTGGTCATGGGCCGGGACCTGCTCAAGCTGGGCGTCCCGCCCGGCCCGGAGATGGGCAAGCTCCTGAAGAAGCTCTATAAGCTCCAACTCGACAACGGCTTCGAGACCAAAGCCCGGGGGCTCGAACGGGCCCGCCGGCTCGTCGAAAGGAAAACGCCATGACCATCCTCGTCGCCGGCGGCGCCGGGTACATCGGCTCGCACACCGTGAAGGAGCTCCACCGGGAGGGCTTCGACGTCCTCGTCTTCGACAATTTCTCGAGCGGGAAGATCGAACTCATCGGGAACAACCCCTGGGTCCGGGGCGACCTCCTCGACCGGGAGGCCCTGCGGCTGGTTTTCCGGACACATAAGGTCGAGGCCGTCCTCCATTTCGCATCCCTCATCCAGGTCGGCGAATCCTACGCCGACCCCAGAAAATACTACGCCCATAACATCACGACGAGCCTCAACCTTTTCGACGCCATGCTCGAGGCCGGGGTCAAGACCCTCATTTTCTCCTCGACGGCGGCGGTTTACGGCGACCCTCTCGAGACACCCATCCCCGAAACCCATCCGGCCAACCCGGTCAATCCCTATGGCCGGACCAAGCTCATGGTCGAGGAGATCCTCCGGGATTACGACCGAGCCTACGGCCTGCGCTCGATATCGCTCCGTTACTTCAACGCCGCCGGAGCGGACCCCGACGGGGAGATGGGCGAATGCCACGACCCGGAGACCCACCTTGTGCCCAACATCCTGTTCAGCTTGCTCGGGAAGCGGCCCCGGCTCGGGGTCTTCGGGAACGACTTCGCCACTCCAGACGGCACGGCCGTCAGGGATTACATCCACGTCACCGACCTGGCCGCGGCCCACGTCCTAGCCCTTAGGGCCCTCCTAGCCGGGAGGCCGAGCGACGTCATCAATCTCGGCACCGAATCGGGGCATTCCGTTCTCGAGGTCATCAAGGCGGCCGAAAAAGCGACCGGCCGGCCCATCCCCTACGACGTCGGGCCGAGACGGGAGGGAGACGTGGCCGTTCTTCTCGCATCCAAGGAGAGAGCTGAAAGGTCCCTCGGCTGGAAGCCCCGCCTGTCCTCGCTCGAGACCATCATCGAAACCGCCTGGAACTGGCACCGCCAAACCAAGTGAGACCCGGGCCTGAAACCCCCGGTTGACGGTTTCCCCTGTCTGTGTTATAAAAGAAGCTACGTCATGAAGAATTTGCGACGCATCTCGTCATTATTCCCCATTCTCTCCCTCATTCTCTTCCTGACGGCGTGCTCCTCGACGCCCAAACCGGCCAAAACCATCGCCAAACCGGCGCCCAAGCCGACCCAACCCGCCGCGGCCCCGCCGGCCGCCCTGGAACAACCTAAAGTTTCCGAAGAACCTGTTGTCGCCAGAGAAGGGGCCGACGCAAGCGTCCAAGCGGGGACCGGCAAGGGCGAGGAATCCGAAAAGGACGCCACGGTCCTTCTCGAGGACGCCTTCGGGGCCTACGAGGAAGCCCAGGCGGCCATCTCGCAGGAGGACATGGAAGGCGCCTTGGCCAAGCTCGACCAGGCCTACGGCCTGCTTTTGAGGATGTCCCTGCCGGCCGATTCTCCCCTTCTCCAGGAAAAGAACGATCTCCGTCTCCTCGTCGCCCAGCGCATCCAGAAGATCTCGGCCTCCCGAACGACCCTGGCCTCATCCGTCAATGGCTCTATCCCGCTCGTCGAGAACCAGTGGGTCATGAAGGAGATCCGCTCCTTCCAGACGATAGAACGAAAGGCCTTCGAGGAATCCTTTAAGCGCTCCGGCCTCTACAGGGAGATGATCCTCGAGGAGCTCCGCAAGGAAGGGCTGCCGGAACAGCTCGCCTGGATCCCGCTCATCGAGAGCGCCTTCCGGCCTCGCGCCCTGTCCCGGGCCAGGGCCCTGGGCATGTGGCAGTTCATCCGCTCGACGGGCTACCGCTACGGGCTCAAGCAGGACAAGTACGTCGACGAGCGCATGGACCCGGTCAAAGCCACCCGCGCGGCCATCCAATACATGATCGAACTCCACGACCTCTTCGGGGACTGGACGACGGCCATCGCCGCATACAACTGCGGCGAGGGCCAGGTCCAGCGGGTCATCCGGGCCCAAAAAGTCGGTTATTTCGACAGCTTCTGGGACCTGTTCGTCAATCTCCCGTACGAGACGGCGCGCCACGTCCCGCGCTTCATCGCCACCCTGCTCATCGTTGGCGACCCCAACAAGTACGGCTTCTCCCTGCCCGATCCGGACCCGGCCCTCCAGTACGAAACGATCCGGGTCAACGCCGCCGTCAAGCTAGCGACGCTCTCCCAGAACCTGGCGCTCGACCAGGCGTTCCTGGTCACCCTCAACTCCGAGCTGAGGCACGATTCGACGCCGAACTACCCCTATGACCTCCGCGTCCCGGCCGGATATGGGGACCAATGCCTGGCCTGCATCGCCTCCCTGCCTCAGTTCATCCCTCCCGACGTCGTGACCGACCGCTACACCGTCCGCAAGGGCGACACCTTGGGCGCCATCGCCCAGCGCTACCGCACCTCCGTCGACGCTCTCGTCCGCCTCAACGGCCTCCGGAGCCGGACCATGATCTATCCGCGCCAGGTGCTCCGCGTCCCCTCGCGGGGAGGCGTCGATATGCCTGCCCCTGCGCCGGCCGCCAAACCGGGAGAGACAATCACCTACGTCGTCCAGAACGGAGACACGTTGTTCCAGATCGCCAAGACCTTCAACACGACCGTGGACAAGGTCAAGGCCGCCAACGGCCTCGTCTCGGACATCCTCGTCGTCGGCCAGAAGCTCGTCATCCAGACCGGCCGCGCCCAATAATCCGGCCTCCCGGATCCACCTTGCCCCTTTTCACGCCGCCTTGTTTGACTTCCCCGACGGCCTTGAGATAATGTTGGCTGGAAACGAGGAGGCCCCATGACCACGCGAAAAACAGCCGCCGGAATTCTCATTTTCGTGGCCCTGACGGCTCTCGCCGCCCCCGCTCAGAGCCATTTCCCGGCCGTCCTCGACGCGAAGTTCCAAGCGGCGCTCCACGACGCCGAAGCCGGACTTGACGGCGTCCTCGGGATCGCTCTGAAAGACCTCAAGACGGGAAAGAACTTCCTCCTCAACGAACGCGACGTCTTTCCCCAAGCGAGCTCGATCAAGATCGCCATCCTCCTCGAAACCCTCAAACAGGCGGAAGAGGGACGGCTCAAGCTCGATGAGTTCATCTCTCTCGAAGAGAGCCGGAAAGTCGCCGGCTCGGGCGTCCTTTTCTACCTCGGCCGTCCCAGCCTCTCGCTCTCTGTCCGCGATACCGCCGTCCTGATGATCGTCCTTTCGGACAACACGGCCACGAACCTGCTCATCGACCGGGTCGGGATGGACGCCGTCAACAAAAGGCTGGACGGTCTGAGCTTGGCCAAGACCCGTCTGCGGCGAAAGATGATGGACCTAAAAGCCGCCGCCGAGGGCCGGGAGAATGTTTCGACCCCTCTCGAGATGCTGACGCTCCTCGAGAAGGTCTGGAAGGGTGGCATTCTCAAGGAGCCGTTTCGCAAGGACTTCCTCGACATCCTGGCCATCCCCAAGGACAGCCCGCTCCGCTCCGGTGTCCCCGAAGGGGTCGACGTCGCCGAGAAACCGGGCGAGCTAGAAGCGGTCAGGTGCGACTCGGGAATCGTCATGCTCCCCGGCCGCCCCTACATACTCTGCATCATGACGACCTACCTCAAGCGGGACTCGGACGGCAATCCGGCCATAGCCAAAATATCTCGGCTCGCCTACGAACATTTTTCGCGGCTCGAGCGCTCGAGCGAGATCGGCCGGGTCGTCTCCGACAAATAGCCGCGGGCCGGATCCGTGCCTGAGGACGGTAAGCCCTTCCGGTCAGTCCCCGAAAGGGTCTTTTCCGCTTCCTCCCCCAACGGGGCCATTGACGAAATAGATCATTCCGACTAAAATAATAGGATAAGGGCCTGGGCAATGCAGATCCAGGTGTACTTAAAATCCCTGAAAGAGACAGATAATGGTTGAAAATTCCAGTCCCCCGGGACCCGACTTGTCGGGATTGCGGATCGAAGAACGGGCCCGTTCGGCCGGAAGCGGCCGCGGGAAACGGCGTATCCTCGCCCTGGCCGCGGTTGTCGTCCTGGTAGCGGCAGCATCCTTCTTGGCCCTGAGGACCAGGGTCGCGGTCGTCGTCGTTGCGGAAGCCCGCCCGGCCGGCGACCCGAAGACGACAGCGCTCTTGAACGCCAGCGGCTATGTCACCCCGCGCCGCCGGGCCACGATCGCGGCCAAGATCACGGCCCGGGTGGTCGATGTGTTCGTCGACGAGGGGATGACTGTCACCGAGGGCCAGCTCCTGGCCAAGCTCGACGATTCGGACGCGGTGCGGCGCCTGCAAGCGGCCCAGGCCCAGCGCGGCGCGACGGCCGCCCAGATCTCGAGCCTCAAGGTCAACCTGGCCAACGCGGAACGCGAGTCCCGCCGTCAGGAGGAGCTCGGGAAGGAAGGCTTCACGAGCGTCCAGGCCCTCGATCTGGCCCGCACGACGGCCGAAAGTCTGAGGGCCCAGGTCGCAGCCACGGAAGAGCAGGTCAAGGCGGCCGAAGCCCAGATCGCCATGGCCCGGCAGGACGTCGACAACTGCACCGTCCGCGCCCCTTTCGGCGGCGTCGTCGTCTCCAAGGACGCCCAGCGGGGCGAGATGGTCTCCCCCATCTCGGCCGGCGGCGGCTTCACCCGGACCGGGATCGCCACGATCGTGGACATGGGCTCGATCGAGATCGAAGTGGACGTCAACGAATCGTATATCGCCCGGGTCGAAGCGGGTCAGCTGGTCGAGGCGGTTCTCGACGCCTATCCGGATTGGCGAATCCCGGCCAAGGTCCGGACGGTCATCCCGACCGCCGACCGTCAGAAGGCCACGGTCAAGGTCCGTATCTCGTTCGACAAGCTCGACCCCCGCATCCTGCCCGACATGGGCGTCAAGGTGTCCTTTCTGGCGGGAGAGCAAGCGGCGGGGCAGGCGGTCGCGAAGGCCCTCATCCCCCGCGGGGCGGCGCGCACGCTGGACGGCAAGCCCGTGGTATTTCTCTTCCGGGATGGCCTCCTCGAAAGACGGGCGGTCAGCCTCGGCGTCCAGATCGGCGGCGATATGCAGGTCACGGCCGGCCTCACGCCCGGGGACAAGGTCGTCGTCGAGGGACCCGCCGATCTGCGCGACGGCCAGCGGGCCAAGCTCAAAAGAAGCTGAGGAGGAGAGATGGTGAGTATCGACGGAAAAGGGAACGGCCCGTGCCTCGTCTGTGTGCGCAACCTGGATAAGATCTATACCCGCGGCAGCGAGGAGATACACGTTCTCCAGGGCTTGAACCTGGAGGTCGACGCGGGCGATTTTGTCGCCTTCATGGGCCCCAGCGGATCCGGCAAGACTACCCTGCTCAATCTCCTCGGGGGTCTCGACCTTCCGACCTCCGGAAGCATCACCGTGGCCGGCGACGAGATCACGCACATGTCGGCCGGCAAGCTCACGAGCTGGCGCGCGCGCCATGTGGGTTTCATTTTCCAAATGTACAACCTCATCCCTGTCCTGACCGCCTTTCAGAACGTGGAGCTGCCGCTTCTCCTGACCCGGCTGTCCAAGGCCGAGCGCCGGAAACACGTCGAGACCGCGCTGGCGGTCGTCGGACTGGCCGACCGCATGTATCACTACCCCCGGCAGCTGTCCGGCGGACAGGAGCAGCGGGTGGCCATCGCCCGGGCCATCGTCGCCGACCCGACCTTCCTGCTCTGTGATGAACCGACCGGCGACCTCGACCGCAAGAGCGCCGACGAGATCATGGACATCATCGACCGTCTCGTTAAGGAGTATAAAAAGACCGTCCTGATAGTCACGCACGACCCGCGGGCCGCCGAACGGGCCCGGGTCATCCTTCATCTGGACAAAGGAGTCCTGATGGAGGCGGTCAAGGCCGGGGCATGAAGTCCTTCCGGTTGGTCTGGGCCAATCTGCGCCGCAAGAAGGTCCGGACGACGCTGACCATCGGCTCTTTCCTGGTGGCGTTCTTCCTGTTCGGCCTTCTGGCGGCTCTCCGGATGGGATTTCAGGGCGGGGCCGGCGCCGCCGGCGCCGACCGGCTCAACGTGATCAACACGGTGTCCCTGATCCTGCCCCTGCCCTTTTCCTATCGAGACCGGCTCCTTCAATTGGCCGGGGTCAAGGCTGTGACCCACGCCACCTGGTTCGGCGGAATTTACCAGAACGAACGCAATTTCTTCCCTCAGGTCGCGGTGGACAAGGACACCTGGTTCGAGGTCTACGCGGACTATACCCTCACCCCGGAAGCCCGGGAAGCCTTCCTGCGCGACCGCCAGGCCTGTGTCGTCGGGCGCAGCCTTGCCGACCGCTTCGGCTTCAAGGTCGGCGACAGGATCCCCCTCCGGGGCACCATCTGGCCGGGCAACTGGGAGTTCAACGTGGCGGGGATCTATGACGGCAGCCAGCCCGACGCGGACACGAGCGGCATGTATTTCCGCTCCGACTATCTGGAGGAGCAGCGGGCGTTCGGCAAAGGCACGGTCGGCTGGTATGTGGTCCAACTCGACGATCCGGAAGACGGTGTCCGGGTTTCCAAGGCCATCGACGAGCTCTTCTCCAATTCGCCTTTCGAGACCCTGACCCAGACGGAGAAGGCCTTCGCCGCATCATTCGTCAAGCAGATGGGGAACGTCGAGCTTCTGATCCTGTCCATCGGATCGGTCGTGTTCCTGACGCTTCTCCTCGTCACCGGCAACACCATGGCCATCGCTGTCCGCGAGCGGTACGGAGAACTGGCCGTCCTGAAGACCGTCGGTTTTTCGGACTTCCGCGTCCTCAAGCTCATCCTGGCCGAGGCGCTCCTCATCGCCGGTCAGGGCGGTCTCATAGGCCTTGTGCTGGCCAAGGCCATGATCCCCGGTCTGTCCCGCGCCCTGCCCATGCTCGGGGTTCTCTATGTTTCGCCGCTCACCTTCGGCCTTGGTTTCGTCCTCGCCCTGGCCGTGGGAACTGCGGCGGGCCTGCTGCCGGCGGTCGGCGCGATGCGACTCAAGGTCGTCGACGCCCTGCGGAGAGTGTGAACATGGCCATTCCCCTCGTCTACAACGTGCGCAGCGTGTTCCAGCGCTGGTCCTCGGCCATCGTGGCCGTCCTCGGCGTCGCCGGGACCGTGGGCGTTTTCGTCGCCATGCTGGCCCTGGCCCAGGGCTTCCAGGCCACCCTCGTGGCGTCCGGCTCCCCCCGGAACGCCATCGTCCGCAGGGCCGGCGCGGATTCCGAGATCGTCAGCTCGATCAGCCTGGATGATTTCCGGGTGATCGAGGGCGCTTCGGGCGTCGCCCGCGACGACCGCGGACCGCTCTCCTCCGCCGAGGTCGTGGTCATCGCCGCGTTCCGCCTGGCGAGAACGGGCACCGAAGCCAACGCCCAGGTCCGCGGCGTCTCGCCGCGGGTCCTCGATGTCCGCGACAACGTCCGCATGTCGGAGGGACGTTTCTTCCAACCGGGACTCGCCGAGCTCATCATCGGCAAGAGCGCCATCAAGACGTACGAGGGTTTCGTCCTTGGCGACACGGTCCGCTTCGGGGGCGGCACCTGGCAGGTGGTCGGCGTCTTCGACGCCGGCGGGAGCGCCTTCGATTCCGAGATTTGGTGCGACGCCAACGTGCTCAACGAAATCTATAAGCGCCCGACGAACATCTTTCAGTCGGCGACCGTCCATCTCGAATCAGAGTCCGCCCTGGCCCGCTTCAAGGACGCGCTGACCTCGGACCCGCGGCTTTCGGTCGAGGCGGAGAGGGAGACCGATTACTACAAGAGGCAGTCGCGAATGCTGACCGACCTCATCAGGATCCTCGGCTTTCTGGTCGCTCTCGTCATGGGCGTCGGCGCCGTCTTCGCCGCCCTGAACACGATGTACTCGGCCGTGGCCGAGAGGTCCCGCGAGATCGCGACGATCCGGGCGCTCGGCTTCAGGGGCAGGGCCGTCGTCGTCTCGTTCATCCTCGAATCGCTCTTCATCGCCTTCCTGGGGGGCGTTGTGGGCTGCCTGGCCGTTCTCCCCATGAACGGCTTTACGACCGGAACGATCAACTGGCAGACATTCTCCCACCTCGCCTTCGCCTTCCGCGTCACGCCGGGCCTGCTGGCCGTGGGGATGGTTTTCGCGCTCTTGATGGGCTTGGTGGGCGGCGTCCCGCCGGCCATCCGCGCCGTCCGAAGGCCCGTGGCCGTCGCCCTGCGGGGTCTCTGAGAAAGCCGCGCTAGAAGAGGTCTCCCTCGACGCCAAGGCCGGGCTTGTCGTTGAGAACGAGCCTGTCCTTCACCGTCCGGACGCCCCGGAACGGGTCGTTCGAGATGAGCAGGTTCCCGTCGAGGTCGGCGTAGTCGAAGAGCGAGGCGATGGCCGAGCCGGCCGAGATCCCCAGCGAGCTCTCGATCATACACCCGATCATGAGTTTCAGCCCCAGGGCCCTGGCCATGCCGGCCAGCCGGACGGCCTCCTGGACGCCGCCGCACTTCATGAGCTTGATGTTGACGCCGTGGAAATAGGGGGCGATCCGGGGGAGGTCCGAGGCCTGGATGAGGCTTTCGTCGGCGAAGACGGGGATCTTAACTCTCTCCTTGAGCCAGGCGTAGTCCTCGAGTTGTGAAGCGGGCAGGGGCTGTTCGACGAGCTCGACGCCCTGACCGGCCATCCAGTTGATCATGTCCAGGGCTTCTTCCTTCGTTTTCCAGCCCTCGTTGGCGTCGGTCCGGAGCGGCTTGGAGGTGACGGCCCGGATGCCCTCGATGATCTTCCGGTCGTCGGCGGTCCCGACCTTGATCTTATAGACGGAGAAATCCCCGGCATCCCTGACCTTCTGCTGCATGACCGGCATTTCGTCGATGCCTATAGAGTAGGTCGTCGTAACGGTTTTTCCCCGGCCGAGGCCGAGGAGCTTCCAGAGCGGAACCTTGAGCCGCCTGCCGGCCCAGTCCAGGACGGCCATGTCCAGGGCGGCCTTGGCCGCGTGCTCACCGGGCCCGGCGGCGTCGGCCTCGCCGAATCGGACGGCGTATTCCGAGAGGTCTCGTTCGAGGACGGGGCGGGCCTTGTCGATGAAGGCCGCGGCGCTTTCCGCGGTTTCGTTATAGCGGGCGATCGGGGCCGCTTCGCCGAGGCCGGCGACGCCGTCCCGCTCGATACGGACGTAGGCGTTGCGCCGCGTCGTCCAGGTCCCCCGGGACAGGCCCCAGGCTTGCCTGAGCTTGAGCTCGTAGAGCTTGACCGTGACCGTCGTCTTCCCCTCCGTACCTGCCCATGCGTCGCGGACAGCGGAGCCGGGGGCGAAGAGAGAGCCCGCCGCGGCGACTCCGGCCAGCGTCAGGAATTCCTTTCGTTTCATGGCGTCACCTCTCGCCGGCATTATAACCCGAAATCGCCTGAGAGCGGAAAATTTGGTATGATGATGACCTCCAAGGAGGTCCGAAGATGATGAAAACACCGACCATCCCGGTCCTGTTCGCCGTTCTCGCCGGCCTGGCCTTCCCGGCGGCCCAGAAGCCCGCCGACCCGGCCGCGGCCGTCGTGATCAACGCCGTCGAGAACATGCACAGCCGCTCGACCTCGTCGTCCGACGTGGTCAGCCAGGCCCTGCTCGGCGACAACGTCCGCATCCTCAAGAAAGAGAGGAACGCCGACGGCGAAGACTGGTACCAGGTCGAAACGCCCGATACCTACAAGGGCTGGATCATCTCTTCGGCCCTGAGGCTCCTCAAGCCGGGCGAAAAACCATACGCCTCCTCCGGAAAGATCTTCGTCGTCACTGGCCTCCTGGCCAACACCTACCGCGAGCCGGACGTCACCAAGCGCAAGCCGGCCAAGGTCGCCCCGATCAGCGCGGTCCTCGAGATCGTCGGAGAACGCGACGCGCGCTGGCTCGAGGTCAACCTCCCCTGCGGGTCTAGGGTCTGGATCCAGCGGGGCGACGGCGAGGTCCGCGAGGCACCCCTGGTCTGGTCGCGGAAATCGACCGAAGACATGGTCGCCCTGTCGAAGCGCTTCATCGGCCTCCCCTACTTCTGGGGCGGGACGTCACCTCTTGGCCTCGACTGTTCGGGGTTCGTCCAGCTCATCTACAAGATGGGCGGCATCCCCATTCTGAGAGACGCGGACATCCAGTTCGAGGGCAGCGGGCTTGCCGAAGTGGCCGCGGGCGACGAGGCGGCCGGGGATCTGGTCTTCTTCGGCAGCGCCAAGAACAAGATCGGCCACGTCGGCATGATGATCGACGCCGAGTATTTCATCAACGCCACGGTCCACGAAACGCCCACGGTCCGGATCGACCGGCTCAAGGACGCCTACTGGCAGAAGATCTATCAGGGCGCCCGGCGGGCTAAATAAGGGGACCCCGATACAATAGGCACAATTCCCGAAATGCGGGAAGTTCATCATGAGGCGGCGATGGATATCGCCCTGATGACCCCCGTAGCGGGGGGGGGCCCACCGAAGGTGGGGGGACCGTCGGGACAGGTCCCCGGGGGGGCCGGGGGGCAAAGGGCGATATCCTGAGCAAAGCCGAATAGGGAACTTCCCCGCAATCGGGAGATAAACAAAAAAAGGGCCCGACGAATGTCTGGCCCCTGTAAATATCGTTCGATCTACTTCGCGGCCGGTTTTTTGCCGTCCTTGGATTTCTTCTTCGTCTTCTTCTTGAATTCCGCGCCGACGAGCTCGAGCATGGCCATCGAAGCCCCGTCCCCCATGCGCTTGTCGAGCTTGACGATCCGGGTATAGCCGCCCGGCCTCTCGGCGAAACGGGGGCCGAGATCCGTGAATAGCTTCTGCACGGCCTCTTCCTTGGTCATGTAGGATAGAGCCTGGCGGCGGGCATGGAGGGTGCCCCGCTTGGCCAGGGTGATCATCTTCTCCGCGATGGGGCGGGTCGCCCGGGCCTTGGCCAGGGTCGTCCGTATCCGCTCGCGCTCGAGGAACGACGTCACCAGGTTGCGCAGGACCGCCCGGCGGTGGGCGGTGTTCCTTCCGAGTTTTCCCTTCTTGACCTGGTGCCTCATGCCTCGATCTCCTTCTCGGGAGTGCCTTCTTTGATGTCCGCCTGGATCCGCTCGATGAGCCGGGGGTGGAGTTCGAGGTTCAGCCCGAGGTTCAAATTGACCAGGGTCTCCTTGATCTCGGCCAGGGACTTGCGCCCGAAGTTCTTCGTCTTGAGGAGTTCGTCCTCGGTCTTCTGCACGAGCTCGTAGATCCTTTCGATGCCCGCCGAGCGGAGGCAGTTGTTGGACCGGACCGAGAGCTCCAGATGGTCGATCGTCTTGGCCAGGATATCGGCCTGGAGCAGGTAGGGGATCTCCTTCTTCGACGTGGCCGTTTCCCGTTCGAGGGGCTCGTCGACGATGTTCAGGAAGATGCCCAGGTGGTCGCGCATGATCTTGGCCGCCTGGGACAGGGCGTCCATGGGCCGGACGGCCCCGGTCGTCCAGATCTCCAGGGTCAGGCTTTCATAATCGATCCTCTTGCCGACGCGGGCCGGCTCGACCTTGTAGTTGACCTTGAGGACGGGCGAGTGTGAGGAGTCGAGCGGGATGTAGTCGAGGCTTTGCTCTTCGTCGAAATTCTGGTCGGCCGGGATGTAGCCGCGCCCGTTCTTGACGACCATCTCGACCTCGAGCGTTCCGTCGGTGTCGAGGGAGGCGATGGGAAGGTTCTCGTCGAGGATCTCGATGTCGCTGTCGCGGGAGATGTCCGACGACTTGACCAGGACGGGGCCTGTCTTCTTGAGGGACATCCGTTTCGGCTCGTTCCCCTGGAGCTTCAGGGGGATGCTCTTGAGGTTGAGGATGATGTCGGTGACGTCTTCCACGACCCCGGGGATGGTCGAGAACTCGTGGAGAACGCCTTGGAGGCGGACGGCCGTGATGGCGGCCCCGGTGACCGACGAAAGGAGGATCCGCCGCAGGGCGTTGCCCACGGTCACTCCGTATCCCCGCTCGAACGGCTGGGCCTGGAAGCGCCCGTACTGCCCGGTCAGCGTGTCGAAATCGCACTCCAAGTTCTTGGGCCTCTGAAAATTCATTTCTGTCATGTGACCTCCTTTGGGAGATGTCCTCCAACCGGTCCGGGGACCTTACTTGGAGTACAGCTCGACGACCAGGTGTTCCTCGACCGGAAGGGTGACGTCCTGGCGCGTCGGAAGCGCACGGACCTTGCCCCTCAAGTTCTCCCAATCCACCTCGAGCCAGCCGGGAACGTTCTTCGACCGGTTCGAGGCGACGACGGCCTGGACGTCCTCGCTCTTGGCCGACCGCGGCCGGAAGGCGACGACGTCCCCCGTCTTGACCAGGGCGGACGCGATGTCGGCCTTATGGTCATTGAGCCGGAAGTGCCCGTGGCCGATGAGCTGGCGGGCGTGCCCCCGGGACAGGGAAAACCCCATCAGGTAAACGACATTGTCCAGTCTCCGTTCGAGCATGGACAGGAGGTTTTCGCCGGTGATCCCCTTCTGGCGCTCGGCCCGTTCGAAGAAGAACCGGAACTGCTCTTCGGACATGCCGTAGAACCGTTTGAGCTTCTGCTTCTCACGGAGCTGGATGGCGTAGCCCAGCACTCTCTTCCTCGAGCGCCCGTGCTGTCCCGGAGGGTAGGCCCTCCGTTCGAGTGGGCACTTCTCCGTCAGGCACTTGTGGCCCTTGAAAAACAGCTTGTTCTTCTCGACGCGGCAAAGCCGGCAATCGGCTCCTTCGTATTTCGCCATGGTGCTCTCCTTCCGGCCCTCAGACCCGCCGCCGGCGGCGGACCCGGCAGCCGTTGTGCGGGATGGGCGTGACGTCCTTGATGGACTTGATCTCGAGGCCGGCCGCCTGCATGGCGCGGATGCTGGATTCCCGTCCCGCGCCCGGTCCCTTGAGACGGACGTCGACGTAGCGGAGACCGAACTCCCGGGCCTTGGTGGCCGCATCCTTGGCCGCGAGCTGGGCGGCGAAGGGCGTCCCCTTGCGGGCCCCCTTGAAACCGGATGTGCCGGCGCTGGCCCAAACGATGGTCGCGCCCACGTGGTCGGCGATGGTGATGATCGTATTGTTGAAGGTGGACTGGATGTGGGCCACCCCGAATCCGATCTCCTTCCTGACCTTTTTCTTCTTGGCGCTGGGTTTAGGCATGTCCGCTGGCCCTCCTTACACTTTCTTCTCTTTGAGTTTCTTGATCCGCTGACCGCGGACGCCCTTGCGGGTCCGGGCGTTGGTCTTCGTCCGCTGGCCCCGGACAGGAAGTTTCTTCTTGTGCCGGAGGCCCCGGTAGCAGCCGATGTCCACCAGCCGCTTGATGTTCATGGTGACTTCCTGACGGAGGTCGCCTTCGATCTTCTCCCGTTTTTCGATGATCTGGCGGATCTTGTTGACCTCGTCCTCGGACAGGGCCTTGACCTTCTTGTTCCGGTCGATCTTGGCTTCGTCCAGGATCTTGCGGGACTTGGAGTTGCCGATCCCGTAGATGTAGGTCAGCCCGACCTCGATCCGTTTGTCGGGGGGAAGCGTGATGCCTGCGATTCTTGCCATGTTGACCTCGTTTATCCCTGTTTCTGTTTATGCCTCGGGTTGGAGCAGATGACCCGCACCACGCCCTTGCGCCGGACGATCTTGCAGTTCCGGCAGATCTTCTTCACGGATGCTTTGACTTTCATCGTCCCGTCCTTTTATTTGAATCGATAGGTGATGCGTCCCTTGGTCAGGTCGTAGGGAGAAAGCTCCAGGAGGACACGGTCGCCGGGCAGGATGCGGATGAAATGCTTGCGCATCTTGCCCGATATGTGGGCCAGGATGACGTGCTTGTTGGAGAGTTCCACCCGGAACATGGCGTTGGGGAGTGTTTCCCGGACAACGCCTTCTGCTTCGAACATGTCCTGTCTAGGCATGGGGGCTCTCCTTGAGGAGGGATGTCCGCGGCTGGGCGGCATCCGGCTTCCTCGCGCTCAGGATCTCCGGCCCGTTCTCGGTCATGGCCACCGTGTGCTCGAAATGGGCCGAGAGGCTCCGGTCCCGGGTCACGGCCGTCCAGCCGTCCTCCAGGATCTCGACCTCGTAGCCGCCGGCGGCGATCATGGGCTCGATGGCCAGGGTCATACCCGGCCGGAGCTTCGGCCCGCGCCCCGGCGCGCCGAAATTCGGTACCTGGGGCTCCTCGTGGAGGGCCCGGCCGATGCCGTGGCCGATGAACTGGCGGATGACAGAAAAGCCCTCGCTCTCGACCGACGCCTGGACGGCGGCCGAGATGTCGGACAGGCGGTTCCCCTCTTTCATCTGCTCGAGGCCCTTGAAGAACGACCGTTCGACCGCGGCGATGAGCTTGCGGGCCTCCGGGCTCGTCTGGCCAACGGGCGCGGTCAGGGCCGAGTCGCTGAAGAATCCCTCGTAGAGGACGCCGAAATCGAGGCTGACGATGTCGCCCTCCTGGAGGATCCTGCCCGAAGGGATGCCGTGGATGACCTCCTCGTTGACCGAGATGCAGACCGAGGCCGGGTAGCCCCGGTAGCCCTTGAACGCCGGGACGGCCCCGAGCTCGCGGGTCCGCTTCTCGGCGTAGAGGTCGAGGTCGCGCGTCCGGATCCCGGCCCGGATGAGCGGCTCGAGCTCCCCGAGCACCGCGGCCACGATGCGGCTGCTCTGGCGCATGGCCTCGAGTTCGGCTTCGGACTTGTAAATGATCATCGTCCATCCCGCGGTCTTGCGGTCCCGCCCCTGACGGCGTCCAGGACCTTCCGGACCTCGGCGAAAGTCGCCTCGGCCGGCCGGCCGGCGTCGATCCTGTGCAGAGTGCCCTTGGCCGCGTAACGGGCGATCAGGGGCTCGGTTTTCAGGTGATGGGTCTTGAGCCGCTCGGCGATGACCTCGGGCCTGTCGTCGGCCCTCTGGACGAGCGCGGCCCCGCAGACGTCGCAGATCCCCTCTTTTTTCGGCGGCCTAGTGATGAGGTGGTAGATCGCCTCGCACGAAGGGCAGGTGCGGCGGTTGGTCAGGCGGCGGAAGATGACATCCTCGCCGACTTGGAGGTCGAAGACGACCTCCGGCCCGGACGCGCCGAGCGCCTCCAGGCTCTCGGCCTGGGCGATGTTGCGCGGAAACCCGTCGAGGGTGTACCCGTCGCGGCAATCCCCGCGGGCGAGGCGCTCGCTGAGGAGGGCCAGGACGGTCGCATCGTCGACGAGGCCGCCTTTGCCCATCTGGGATTCGGCTACCAGGCCGAGGGGAGTCCGCTCCCGGACGGCCGCGCGAAGCAGGTCTCCCGTGGAGATCTTGGGGAAGCCGTAGGCGGAACGAAGTCCTTCGGCCACGGTCCCCTTCCCGCTTCCGGGCGCGCCCAGGAGGATGACCCTCATCCCCTTCTCCCCTTGATCCGGCTCCGGCGCATGAAGCCGTCGTAGTGGCGCATGACGAGCTGGGCTTCGATCTGCTGCATCGTGTCCATGGCCACGCCCACGACGATGAGGATCGACGTGCCGCCGAACATGAATTGGACGCCGAGGCCCTGGGTGATGAACTTGGGCAGGTTGGCCTCGAGGAAGGGGCCGATCCAGGGCAGGGCCTGGACCTTGAAGCCCGTGATCATGAACTCGGGCAGGATGGCCACCGCGGCGAGGTAGATCGCGCCGGCGAGAGTGATCCGGCTGAGGACGTCGTCGATGTAGTCCGAGGTGGTCTTCCCCGGCCGGATGCCCGGGATGAAGCCGCCGTACTTGCGGAGGTTGTCGGCGACATCGACCGGGTTGAAGATGATCGAGATATAGAAATAGGTGAAGAAGATGATGGCTCCGATGTAGACCAGGTTGTAGAGGGGCATGCCCAGCCCGAACTGGGCGGCGACCGCCTGGATGACGGGGACCTTGATGAGGTTGGCCGCCGTGGCCGGGATGGTGATGACCGAGGCGGCGAAAATGATGGGGATGACGCCGCCCGTGTTGACGCGGAGCGGCAGGTGGGTGCTCTGGCCGCCATAGACCTTTCGGCCGACGACCCGTTTCGCGTAGGAGACGGGGATGCGGCGCTGACCCCGTTCGACGAAGACGATGAAAGCGACGACCGCGACCATGATGGCACCCAGGAAGATCATCTTGAGGGGGTCCATGTCGCCGGTCCGCAGGCCGGAGATCATTTGATTCAGCCCGGTCGGGAAGCTGACGACGATGCCGGCGAAGATGATGAGCGAGATGCCGTTGCCGATGCCGCGCTCCGAGATCTGCTCGCCGAGCCACATGACGAAAACGGTCCCCGTCGTCAGGGTCAGGACGGTCAAGAGCTTGAAACCCCAGCCCGGATTGAGGACGATACGGGCCCCTGCGGGAGTCCTCAGGGCCTCGAGGAAGATGGCGATGCCGATGGCCTGGATGAGGCAGATGCCGATCGTGCCGTAGCGCGTGTACTGGGTGATCTTCTTCCGGCCGAGCTCCCCTTCCTTGGACAGGCGTTCGAGGTAGGGCCAGACGACCGTCAGCAGCTGCAGGATGATGGACGCGCTGATGTAGGGCATGATGCCCAGGGCGAAGATGGTCATCCGGGACATGTTCCCGCCGGAGAACAGGTCGATGAAACCGAACAGCGAGCCCTTCTGGGATTGCCAGAACTCCTGCAAGGCCACCGCGCTCAGGCCCGGGTTCGGTATCTGCCCGCCGATCCGATAGACCGCGAGGAGGAGGAGGGTGAAGATGACCCTCTTCCGCAGCTCGGGGATGCTGAAGATGTTGCGGATGCTGTCTAACATTAGTCTTTCCCGATAACGACGGCCTGGCCGCCCTTGGCCTCGATCTTCTTCACGGCCGACTCAGAGAATTCGTGGGCGTGGATGGTCTTGGCCGAAGTGAGGTCGCCCCTGCCGAGGACCTTGACCCGCTCGGATTCCTTTTTGATCAGGCCATGATCGGCCATGTCCTTGGGCCGGATCTCTTCCTTCCGGAGCTTGGCCAGGCGGTCCAGATTGACGACCGTCGCTTCGATCCGGTGGATGTTGGTGAAGCCGCGCTTGGGGATGCGCCGAGTGAGAGGCATCTGGCCGCCCTCGAAACCCCGCTTGCGGGAATAGCCGCTTCCCTGGAGCTGGCCCTTGCTGCCGCGTCCGGCGGTCTTGCCCCAGCCGGAGCCGGGGCCGCGCCCTATTCTCTTACGGTCTTTCCTCGATCCTTGGGCCGGTTTCAGGTTGCTGAGGTTCATGGCTTCTCCACCGTTTCCACCTTGAGGACGTGGATGATCTTGTGGACCATCCCGAGCGTCTCGGGAGTCTCCTTGAGCACCGCATGGGATTGGAGCCGGCGCAGGCCGAGGCCCTTGGCCGTCTCATGCTGAATGCGGGGGTAGCCGATGAGGCTCCGGACGAGCGTGACCTTCACGTACTTCGTGGCGGCCGCCGGCTTCTCCGCGCGCTTCGGCGTCTTCTTGGATTTGGCTTCTTTGTCCGTCATAGCGCACCTTTCGCCTTTCCGCGCATCTTGGCCACGTCCTCGGGGTTCCGGATCCTTTTCAAGGCGTCCAAGGTCGCGTTGGCGACGCTGATGGGGTTGTTGCTGCGGATGGACTTGGTCAGGATGTCCCGGATGCCGGCGAGCTGCATGATGACGCGGACCGCGCCGCCGGCGATGACGCCCGTGCCCTTCGAGGCCGGACGCAGGACGACCAGCCCGGCCCCGTCCATCCCTTTGACGAGATGGGGGATGGTCGTTTCGGCCAGGGGCACCCGGATCATGCTTTTCCGCGCCGCTTCGACGCCCTTGGCGATGGCCTGGGGGACTTCGCGGGCCTTGCCCTTGCCGATGCCGACCCGGCCCTTTTCGTCGCCGACGGCGACGAGGGCCGAAAAGCTCATGTTCTTGCCGCCCTTGACGACCTTCGTGACCCGGCGGATCGAAATGACCTGGTCCTTGAGCTCCATGCCGTCTTCATCGAGAACTCCGACTTTCCTGTGTTTACGATCGTCCACGCTTGTCTCTCCTTATTCGGCCGTCCGCTCAGAACTGGATGCCTTCTTTCCGAATGGCTTCCGCCAGGGTCTTGATGCGTCCGTGGTAGGGGTGGACCCCCCGGTCGAAAACGACCTGTTCGATCTTGGCCGCCTTGAGCCGCTTGCCCAGGAGTTCGCCGAGAAGGACGCAGGCGTCCTTGTTCTTGGTGCTCTTGGCCTTCTCGCGGAACTCCTTCTCCAGGGTCGAAGCGGTCAGGAGGACCGAGCCCTCCCGGTCGTTGATCACCTGGGTATAGACATACGCGTTGCTCTTGAACACGTGGACCCGGGGCCGCTCGGGCGTCCCCTTGACCTTCTCCCGGATCCTTTTCCGAAGACGGTCGTCCCGCACTTTCTTTTCGGTAGTCTTGTCTTTAAGCACCGGTCACCCCCGCCTTTCGTTCTTTTTTAATGAGCTTCTCGCCGAGGTAGCGGACGCCCTTCTGCTTGTAGGGGTCCGGGATGCGGAGTCTCTTGATGTTGTCGGCGACCTGGCCCACCTTCTGCCGGTC
This sequence comes from Candidatus Aminicenantota bacterium, assembly GCA_041303965.1. Classification (GTDB taxonomy): domain Bacteria; phylum Acidobacteriota; class Aminicenantia; order Aminicenantales; family Saccharicenantaceae; genus RBG-16-66-30. The sequence goes on along the minus strand of JBFYOD010000079.1, from coordinate 37,873 downwards.
GATACCCCGGACGGTGAGCAGCGTGGGCTTCTCGGCGACGACCTCGACGCCCTCGGGAAGGATGAAGACGATCGGCCGGGAATAGCCCAGGCTGATCTCGAGCTTGCTCTTGTCGACCTTGGCCTTGTAGCCGACGCCGAAGATCTCCAGCTTCTTGGAGTACCCTTCGGACACCCCGGCGGCGGCGTTCCGGGCCAGGGCCCGGCAGAGGCCGTGATTGGCCCGGGACTGCTGATTTTCGTCAGACCGGGCCAGGACGAGGGTCGTCCCCTCCAGGGCGGCGGAAATACCCGGCTGGAGCGGCGAGGAAAGCTTCCCCAGCTTCCCCTCGAAATCGATCCTGTCCGGGTGGAGCGTGACGGTCACGCCCGCCGGTATCGTAATGGGCATTTTCCCGACTCTTGACATGGTACCCTCTCTTCGTGCCTACCAGATGCTGCAGAGGACTTCGCCGCCCGCCCCCAGCTCCTCGCACGACCGCCCCGTCAGTACGCCCCGTGAGGTGGAGACGATGACGAGACCCAGGCCGTCCAGGACCTTGGGAACGGAATCTTTCGTGCAGTAGATCCGGCAGCCCGGCGTGCTGACCCGCTTGATGCCGCTGATGACGTTCTTGTTGTCCTCGGTGTACTTGAGCGTCACATTGAGGATCCCCTGCTTGTTGTCGTCGATGACCTTGAAGTTCTTGATGTACCCTTCCTCCCTGAGGATCTTGACGACCTCGATCCCCAGCCGGAAGGAGGGCATGTTGACTTCCCTCTTTTTGGATTTCGCGCCGTTACGGATCCGGGTGAGCAGATCTGAAATGGAATCCATGGTTCGTTCCTTTCTCCGATGTCACCAGGACGACTTCGTGACGCCCGGGATCTCCCCTTTGAGGGCGAGCTCGCGGAAGCACAGGCGGCAGAGATCGAACTTCCGGTAATAGGCCCGGGAGCGGCCGCAGAGCCGGCAGCGGCGGCGGATCCGTATCTCGTATTTCGGTTTCCTGACCATTTTGGCCATGCGCGCTGTAGTTGCCATGTTGACCTCGCTTCTCAGGCTTCCCGGAAAGGCATGCCCAGCTTCTTGAGGAGAGCTCGGGCTTCCTTGTCCGTCCTGGCCGTCGTGACGATGGTGATGTTCATCCCCCGCGGCCGCTCGACCTTGGTGTAATCGATCTCGGGGAACACGAGCTGGTCGCGCATCCCCAGGGTGTAGTTGCCCCGGCTGTCGAAGGACGTGGCCGGGACGCCGCGGAAGTCCCGGACCCGCGGCAGGACGATGTTGACCAGCCGGTCGAAGAATTCGTACATTCTCCGGTTCCGGAGGGTGACGTAGCAGGCAATGGGCTGGCCCTTCCTCAGCTTGAAGGACGAGATCGATTTCTTGGCCCGCCCGATGCCCGGGAGCTGGCCGGTGATCAGGGCCAGCTCGGCCTTGGCCGTGTCCAGGAGCTTGATGTTCTGGATGGCGTCGCCGACGCCGACGTTGACGATGATCTTGTCCATGCGGGGCACGGCCATGATGTTCGTGATGCCGAGCTCCTTCTGGAGCTCGGGGACCACGTCTTTCCGGTACCTGTCATATAAGCGGCTCATTGGGGCATCCTCACTTCTGCTTCTCGATCATCGTCTCGCACCGGTGGCAGAGCCGGATCTTGCTGCCGTCCTCGAGCCTCCGGCTCCGGGGGCGCACGCCCTGCGCGCACTCCGGGCAGTAGATCATGACGTTGGACACCGCGATCGGGGCCTCCTTCTCCATGACCCCGCCCTGGACGTTCCGGCTGCGGTCGGCCTTGACGAAGTGCTTGCTGAAATTGATCCTCTCGACGATGACCCGGTTGGTCTCGGGGAAAAGCATCAGGACCTTGCCCGTTTTCCCCTTGTCCTTGCCGCGGATGACGACGACGAGATCGTTCTTTCTGAGCTGGATCTTAGGCATCACAGGACCTCGGGGGCAAGGGAGATGATCTTCATGAACTTCCGTTCCCGGAGTTCGCGCCCCACGGGGCCGAACACGCGCGTCCCCACGGGCTCTCCCGCCTTGTCGATGATCACCGCGGCGTTGTCCTCGAACCGGATGTAGGACCCGTCCTTGCGGCGCAGCTCCTTGCGGGTGCGGACGACGACCGCCCGGATGACCGTGCCCTTCCGGACCTTGCTCTCCGGTGCGGCTTCCTTAACGGTCGCGGAGATGACGTCCCCGATCCGGGCGATCCGGCCGACGCTGCCGCCGAGCGGCGTAATCGCCATGATGCGCCGGGCGCCGGAGTTGTCGGCGACCTTGAGCATTGTGTTCATCTGGATCATTTCAACTCTCCGCTAACGATCTCGGACGCCGTCGCGGCCGGCGTCTGGCCGATGATCTCCAGGACGCGCCAACGCTTCGTCTTGCTGATCGGCCGCGTCTCGACGATCCGGACGACGTCGCCGAGAATGCACTTCTCGGTCTCGTCGTGGACGAGGAACGTCTGCTTCCTCCGGATGATCTTCTTGTAGAGAGGGTGACGGATCTGTCGTTCCACTTGGACCGTAACCGTCTTCTTCATCTTCTTGGCGACGACCTTCCCGACCTTGGTCGTCTTCCGCTTCTGTCCCATAGTATCCATGCTCTACTCCGTTGCCTTCGGCGTTTGGTTCAAGAGCGTCTTGATGCGGGCGATGTCGTGCTTGATGTTCTTGATCTTCATCGGGCTCTCCAGCTGCCCCAGGGACTTCTGGAACTGGAGCTTGAAGAGCTGGTCGATGAGCTCCGTTTCCCTGTGCTTCAGCTCGTCCGCCGTCATCTCTTTCATTTCTTTGATCTTCATCTGAGCTCTCTCGCTTCCCGGGAGATGAAACGCGTCTTGATGGGCAGCTTGTGACCGGCCAGGCGCATGGCCTCCTTGGCATCCTCGAGAGTGACCCCTTCGAGCTCGAAGAGGATCTTGCCCGGGCGGATGACGTCGACCCAGAACTCGGGGTCGCCCTTGCCCTTACCCATGCGGACCTCGGTCGGTTTCTTGGTGACCGATTTCCAGGGGAAGGTCCTGATCCACAGCTTGCCCTTCCTCTTCATGTGCCGGGAGATGGTGATACGGCCGGCCTCGATCTGACGCGAAGACAGCCAACCGGGCTCGAGGGCCTGCAGGCCGAACTCTCCGAATGTCAGCGTGCCGCCCCGAAGGGCCTTGCCCCGCATGCGGCCGCGCTGCTGCTTGCGGAATTTGACTTTCGCGGGCATCAACATGGCTAGATCTCCTCGACCTCGGCCATCTGGGAGGTCATTTTGGGCTTCTCGACGTCACCCCTGTAGACCCAGACCTTGATACCGATCTGGCCGTAGGTCGTGAAAGCCTCGGTCCGGGCGAAGTCGATGTCCGCCCGCAGGGTCTGCAAGGGGAGCCGCCCCCTCAGGTACCACTCCGAGCGGGCGATCTCCACGCCGCCGAGACGGCCGGCGCACATGACCTTGATGCCCTTGGCCCCCATCTTGAGGGCGAATTCCACGGCCTTCCGCATGGCCCGGCGGTAGGCGATCCGCTTCTCGAGCTGGACGGCGATGCTCTCGCCGATGAGGAGGGCGTTGAGCTCGGGCCGGTCGACCTCGCGGATGTCGACGTAGACATCCCTCTTGGCGATCGTCTCCAGGAAGGCCTTGAGGCTCTCGATCTCCTTGCCGCCGCGGCCGATGATGATCCCCGGCCGGGCCGTGTGGATGATGACGCGGATCTTCGGACCGATGCGCTCGACGTCGACCTCGGCGATGCCGGCGTGGAAGTACTTCTCCTTGATGGCCTTCTTCATCCGCAGGTCCTCATGGATGAGCCGGGGGTAGTCCGGGCCCTTGGCGAACCAGCGGGACGTCCACTGCTTGTTGAAGCCGAGCCGAAACCCGTATGGATGCGTTTTCTGTCCCACGTCTCATCTCCCTTTTTCGTCGAGATAGATATGCACATGGCTCGTCCGCTTCTGGACGCGGTAAGCCCGACCCATGGGCGCCGGGCGGATCCGCTTGGCCACGGGGCCGCAGTTGATCTGGATCCGCGAGATATAGAGGTTGTCGACGTCGACGTTCGGCGACTTCTGCTGGGCGTTGGCGATGGCCGAGCGGAGGACCTTCTGCAGTATGGCGGCGATCTTTTTCTTGTCGCTGAAGCGGAGGATGGTCAGGGCCTCTCCGGCGAGCCGGTCCCGGATGAGGTCGGCCACGAGGCGGCCTTTCTGGGGGCTCATCCGGATGTACCGGGCGACGGCATGGGACAGCGGTTTGGACCCGTTCATGTCTTCCCTACCTTGAGTTGTTTGGCGGTCTTGGACGTGTGCCCCTTGAAATAACGGGTCGGGGAGAACTCCCCGAGCTTGTGCCCGACCATGTTCTCGGTGACGAAGACCGGGATGAACTTCCGGCCGTTGTGGACGCCGATGGTCATGCTGACCATTTCGGGAATGATCGTGGACCGGCGGGACCAGGTCTTGATGACCTGGCGCTTGCCGGCGGGCGTCGCCAGGGCCTGGACCTTTTCCAGGAGGTGGCCGTCGATGAACGGGCCCTTCTTCAATGATCTGCTCATGGTTACTTGCTCCTCCGCCGGATGATGAAGGACTGCGTGCGCTTGTTCTGCCGCGTCTTGTAGCCCTTGGTCGGGATGCCCTCCGGGCTCACCGGATGGCGGCCGCCCTTGGAGCGGCCTTCGCCTCCGCCGTGCGGATGGTCGACCGGGTTCATGGCCGTGCCGCGGACGTGGGGCCGGATGCCTTTCCAGCGGCTCCGGCCGGCCTTGCCGATGCTGATGTTGGAATGGTCGAGGTTGCCGATCTGGCCGATCGTCGCCCGGCAGTCGAGGTGGACCTTCCGGATCTCGGACGACGGCATCCGGACCTGGGCGTAGTCTCCTTCCTTGGCCAGGATCTGGGCGCCGGCCCCGGCGGATTTGGCGACCTGGCCGCCCTTGTCCTTCCGGAGCTCGATGTTGTGGATGACCGTTCCGAGCGGGATGAAGCGCAGGGGCATGGCGTTGCCCGGCAGGATGTCGGCCTGACGGTCGGTCGAAACGACCGCCTGCCCGACCTGCAGCCCGACGGGATAGATGATGTAGCGCCTCTCGCCGTCCCGGTACTTCACGAGGGAGATGAAGGACGACCGGTTGGGGTCGTATTCGACGGTCTCCACGGTGCCCGGGATGTCGATCTTGTCCCTTTTAAAATCGATGACCCGGTAGAGCCTCTTGTGACCGCCTCCCCTGTTCCGCATGGACAGGTGCCCGCGGCTGTCGCGGCCGCCGGACTTGGGCAGGGACACGAGCAGGGGCTTGTAGGGACCATCCCCGCTCAGCTCTTCGAACCGGTTGCCCGTCCTGTGGCGCAAGCCGGGTGTCACTGGCCTATAGGTTTTAATAGCCATGTTATACCGCCTCGAAGTATTCGATCGGCTTCTCGCCTTCCTGGAGCCGGACGTAGGCCTTCTTCCAGTCTTTCGTCTTGCCCATGTTCCGGCCGACACGGCGGACCTTGCCTATCTTCGTCTGGGTCCTGACCTCGGCCACCTTGGTCTTGAACAGCAGCTCGATGGCGCTCTTGATCTCGATCTTGTTGGCGCGCTTGGCGACCTCGAAGCAGATGACCCCGCTCGTTCCCTTGAGCTGGGTCGTCTTTTCCGTGATGACCGGACGGATGATGATTTTATGGGGGTCTTTGATCACTTCAATTTCTCCAGGACGGCCTCGAACGCCCTGCGGCTGAAGACCAGCCGCCTGTGGGCGAGGACGTCGTAGATGTTAAGGCCGGAGACGTCGACCGCCTTGACCCGGGGCAGGTTCCGGATCGCCAGGAACAGGTTCGCGTTGTCGTGAAGGTCGACGAGCAGGGCCGAGTCGAGCTTGAACGCCTTGAGCAGGGCGACGGCCTCCCGAGTCTTGGGTTCCTTGACCTCGAATTCGCTGACGACGACGAGCTCCCCAGAGGCGTGCTTTCCGGCCAGGGCGGCGCGGAGGGCGCTCCGCTTGGCCTTCTTCGGCAGCTCGTAGGAGTAATCGCGGGGATGGGGGCCGAAGACCGTGCCGCCCTTTTTCCAGAGAGGTGAGCGGGTGCTGCCGACGCGGGCCCGGCCGGTCCCCTTCTGCCGCCAGGGCTTCTTGCCGCCGCCGCTGACGAAGGCCCGGGTTTTCGTCGCCGCATTTCCCTGGCGCTGGTTGGCCCGGTAGTTGACGACGGCCTCGTAGATCAGGTGGTCGTTCGCGGCTTGGGAGAAGATGCTCTCCGGCAGGTCCACCTGGGCGGCCAACTGGCCGCCTCTGTCGATGATATCGAGTTTCTCCATGGTGACCTCTTATCCGTTCACTTCGCCCGCGGGGAAACGAACGTCCCTTTCTTGATCAGGACGTATCCCCCCTTGGCTCCGGGCACCGCGCCCTTGACCAGCAGGAGGTTGTTGTCCTTGTCCGTGGCCACGACCTTGAGCTTCCGGACGGTGATCCGTTCATCGCCCATGTGGCCGCCCATGCGCATGCCCTTGACGACGCGCGAGGGGTAGGACGAGGCCCCGATCGAACCGGGCGCCCGGTGGAACATGGAACCGTGGGAGGCGTCGCCACCGGCGAAATGGTGCCTCTTGACGACGCCAGCGAAACCTTTGCCCTTGCTCGTTCCGACGACATGGATCGTCTCGCCGACCTCGAAGATGTCGACGAGGACCTGGTCGCCTTCCGTGACCGCGGCGGGGTCGCTGCAGCCGACTTCCTGGAGCTTCTTGACGACCGGGACGCCTGATTTCTTGAAATGGCCGACCTGGGGCTTCCCCGGCCTGCGGACGCCACGCTCCTCGACGAACCCGAGCTGGACCGCGACGTAACCGTCCTTCTCGACGGTCTTCTTCTGGATGACCGTGCAAGGCCCGGCCTTGAGGATGGTGACGGGAATGACGTTGCCGGCGTCGTCGAACTGCTGGGTCATGCCGATCTTCTTGCCGATCAATCCTTCGATCATGGTCACTCTCCCGCTCCGTAGGCCTGGATCTCGACGTCGATCCCGGCCGGCAGGTCCAGCTTCTGGAGCTCCTCGATCGTCTCGTTGTTGTATTCGCTGATGTCGATGAGCCGCTTGTGGATCCGCATCTCGAAATGCTCACGCGACTTCTTGTCGACGTGCGGAGAACGGAGGACGCAGAACTTGTGGATGCGCGTCGGCAGGGGGATGGGGCCCGCGACACTGGCGCCCGAGCGTTTCGCCTTCACGACGATATCCTTCACGGATTGGTCCAGCAGGCGGTGGTCGAAGGACTTTAAACGGATTCTGATTTTTTCCATCGTTCGTTCCTCTGTTCTCCGAATTCCTCTCCCGGGCCGTCGGGCCCGGCGGAGCCTCGGCGGCGGCCGCCGCTACTCGATGATGTCGGTGACCGTTCCGGCGCCGACCGTCCGGCCGCCCTCGCGGATGGCGAAGCGCAGGGCCTTTTCCATGGCGACGTCGGTGATCAGCTCGATCTCGAGGTTGATGCTGTCGCCGGGCATGACCATCTCGACATTGTCGGGGAGTTTCACGGAGCCCGTCACGTCGGTCGTCCGGAAGTAGAACTGGGGCCGGTAGCCCTTGAAGAACGGCGTGTGCCGGCCGCCCTCTTCCTTGGTCAGGGCGACGATCTGGGCCCGGAACTTCCGGTGCGGGGTGATCGATCCGGGCTTGGCCAGGACCTGGCCGCGTTCGACCTCGTCCTTGCCGACGCCGCGGAGCAGGGCCCCGATGTTGTCGCCGGCCTGGGCCTGGTCGAGGAGCTTGCGGAACATCTCGACGCCCGTCACGACGGTCTTGCGCGTCTCGCGCAACCCGATGATCTCGCACTCGTCGCCGACCTTGACGACGCCGCGCTCGACACGGCCCGTCACGACCGTGCCGCGGCCGGTGATCGAGAAGACGTCCTCGATGGCCATCTGGAAGGGCTTGTCGACCTCGCGAAGGGGCTCGGGGATGAAATCGTCCATGGCCTTGACCAGGTCCCAAATGGGCTTGGCGCCTTCGCCGTTGAGGTCGGCGATGGCCTTCGTCGCGCTGCCGCGGATGACCGGCAGCTTGTCCCCGGGGAAATCGTACTTCGAGAGGAGCTCGCGTACTTCGAGCTCGACGAGGTCCAGGATCTCGGGGTCATCGACGAGGTCGCACTTGTTCATGAAGACGACGATCGCCGGCACGTTGACCTGCTTGGCCAGCAGGATGTGCTCCCGCGTCTGGGGCATCGGGCCGTCGGCCGCGGAGACGACGAGCACGGCGCCGTCCATCTGGGCCGCGCCCGAGATCATGTTCTTGATGTAGTCGGCATGACCGGGGCAGTCGATGTGGGCGTAGTGCCGTTTCTCACTCTCGTACTCCACGTGGCTCAAAGCGACCGTCAGGATCTTCGTGGCGTCCCGACGGAACATCTTGGCGTCGGCCTTGGCCACGTCGTCGTAGCTCTTGGCCTTAGCCAGGCCTTTGGTCGCCAGAACCATGGTAATGGCGGCCGTCAGCGTCGTCTTGCCGTGATCGATGTGCCCGATCGTGCCGACGTTGACATGGGGTTTCGTCCTCGCATACTTTTCTTTTGCCATCGCTCACCTCCTGTATGGCTTACGTTCCTAAAAGACTCGCTTTATGCGTTGGCCCGGAACGGGGTCCTGCCCTCGATCCGGGCGACGATCTCTTCCTGGACGCCGGCCGGCGTCCGGTCGTACTGGGCAAACTCCATGGCGAACACGCCCCGGCCCTGCGTCAGGGTCCTCAGCGTCGTCGCGTAGCCGAACATCCCGGCCAGGGGGATACGGATCTTGATGACCCGGGAGCCGCTGCGCATCTCCATGCCCTCGATCTTCCCCCGCCGGGCGTTGATGTCACCGACGATGTCGCCCAGGTATTCGTCCGGAGCGACGATCTCGAGGTCCATGACCGGCTCGAGGATGACCGGGCCGGCCTTCCTGGCGGCCTCCCGGAAGGCCAGGGTCCCCGCGATCTTGTAGGCGACGGGCGTCGAATCGACCTCGTGGTACGATCCGCCGATGAGCGCCGCCCGGAGATCCGTCACCGGGTATCCCGCCACGATGCCCCCCTCCATGGCCTCCCGCACGCCGTTCTCGACATCGATGACGAACTCGCGGGGGATGACTCCGCCCCGGGTCCTGTCGACGAACTCGAAGCCTCGGCCGCGGTCCAGGGGCTCGAGGTGAAGCGCGCAGTGCCCGTAAAGGCCCTTCCCCCCGGCTTGGCGGGCGTACTTGCCCTCGCCTTCGGCTGCGGCCTGGATCGTTTCCTTGTAGGCGACCTGGGGCTTTCCCAGGTTGGCCCGGACGCCGAACTCCCGTTCCATCCTATCCATGACGATCTCGAGATGGAGCTCGCCCATTCCCCGGAGCAGGGTCTGCCCGGTCATCGGGTCCTGGTTGACCTTGAGGGTGGGGTCCTCCCGGGTCAGCTTGGCCAGGGCGGCGGCGAGCTTGGGGTGGTCGGCGTTGGTCTTGGGCTCGATCGTCGCCGCGATGACCGGCTCGGGGAAGCGTATGGACTCGAGAACGATGGGGTGGCTCTTGAGGCAGAGCGTGTCGCCCGTGGAGATGGCCTTCGTCGAGCCCATCGCGGCGATGTCCCCGGCGTAGACCTCCTTGATCTCCTTGCGTTTGTTGGCGTGCATCTCGAGGAGACGGGAGAGCTTTTCCTCTTCGCCTTTGGTCGAATTATACACAGGCTGGCCGACCTTGGCCTTCCCGGAATAGACGCGGAAGTAGGCCAAGTTGCCCAGGAAGGGGTCGCTCGCGATCTTGAACACTAGCCCGGAGAATGGAGCATCGTCCGAAGCGGGCCGCGTTTCTTCGGCCTGGGTGCGCGGGTGGTGGCCCGCGACGGGCCTGACGTCGGCCGGGGAAGGCAGGTAGTCGACGATGGCGTCGAGGAGCGGGTGGACGCCCTTGTTCCGGAAGGAGGCCCCGTAGAGGACCGGGACGACCTCCAGGGCGAGGGTCGCCCGGCGGACGGCGCTCCGCAGCTCCGGCGCAGAGACCTCGACACCATCGAGATACTTCTGCATCAGGCTGTCGTCGCGTTCACTCAGCATTTCCAGCATGTCCTGTCGCTTCTTTTCGACTTCTTCACGGTTCTCCGCCGCGACCTCGCGGACGACGTAATCCGTCCCGAGGATGTCCTGACCCCAGTCGTACACCTTGCGTTCGATGAGGTCGATCACTCCGCGGAATCCGTCTTCCCGTCCCAGGGGAATCTGGATCGGCAGGGGCTTGGCCGCAACCCGGGTCCTCAACTGCAGGACGGCCCGTTCCGGGTCGGCCCCGACCCGGTCCATCTTGTTGATGAACACGATGCGGGGCACCCGATATTTGTCGGCCTGGCGCCACACTGTCTCGGACTGCGGTTCGACGCCGCCAACTCCACACAGTATGGCTATTGCGCCGTCGAGCACTCGTAAGGAGCGCTCAACCTCCGCGGTAAAATCCACGTGACCCGGCGTATCGATAATATTGATACGATGGTCACGCCAGGCGGACGTCGTCGCGGCCGAGGTGATGGTGATCCCGCGCTCTTGCTCCTGCGGCATCCAATCCATCACCGCTGTCCCGTCGTCCACCTCGCCCATCTTGTAGGTCATACCCGTGTAAAAAAGAATTCTCTCCGTCGTCGTCGTTTTCCCGGCGTCGATATGGGCCATGATACCGATGTTCCGTACTCTCTCGATCGGGTATGACCGCATATTTCCGTCTCTCCATATCGACCCGGTTCACTCTATAAGCTCTTTCGATGGAGACTACCATTTATAGTGGGCGAAGGCCCGATTGGCTTCCGCCATCTTGTGCGTGTCCTCTCGTTTCTTGACCGCGCCGCCGCGGTTGTTGATGGCATCGATGATCTCGGCGGAGAGCTTTTCCTGCATGCTCTTGCCGCCGCGCTCCTTGGCGTACTTGATCAGCCAGCGGAATCCCAGAGAGTAGGACCGGCCGGACGAGACTTCTATAGGGACCTGGTAGTTCGCGCCGCCGACCCGCCGCGATTTCGTCTCGAGGAAGGGCCGGATGTTCTCCAGGGCCTTCTCGAGGACCTTGAGAGGGTCCTCCTTGGTCTTGGCCTTGAGGATGTCCATCGTCCCATAGACGACCTTCTGGGCGGTCGTCTTTTTCCCCTGGCGGAGGAAGAGGTTGATGAACCGGGCGACGACCGTGCTTCCGTAGAACGGGTCGGCCGGGGTCTTGCGCTTCTTGATGATTCCGCGTCTCGGCATGGGGATACTCCTGTCTAGGCGGCCGCCCGTTTCTCTTTCGGCCTCTTCGCCCCGTACCGGGAACGCGCCTTGAAGCGGTTCTGCACACCCTCGGCGTCGAGCTTGCCGCGGATGATGTGGTAGCGGACGCCGGGCAGGTCCTTGATGCGGCCTCCCCGGATCATGACGATCGAGTGCTCCTGGAGGTTGTGGCCGACGCCGGGGATGTATCCCGTGACCTCGATGTTGTTGGTCAGCCTGACGCGGGCCACTTTCCGCATGGCCGAATTCGGCTTCTTGGGCGTCGTCGTGAAGACCCGGGTGCAGACTCCCCTCTTCTGAGGGCAGGAGTCCAGGGCCGGGGATTTGCTCTTATATTTTTTGGGCGTTCGGCCTTTTCTGACAAGTTGATTAACGGTCGGCAATGAAAAATACTCCTCTACATAAAATTCAAACGTGAGTTTTATTCAGTCCCAGGAAGATAGTCCCGCGACGAATGGACGAATAATAACAAAATTCGGCCTCCCTGTCAAGAAATTTAAGGGCTTTCCCGCCTCGAGAACGGCCTCAAGTGCCAGGCAGGATCTCCTTCTCCTTTTCCGAGAGGACCGGCGGCATGTCCTCCTTGAGCTCCACGTTCCGGTAATGCTTGTAGCCCGTACCGGCCGGGATGAGCCGTCCCATGATGATATTTTCCTTGAGCCGCCTGAGGTAATCCACCTTTCCGTAGAGGCTGGCCTCCGTCAGGACCCGGGTCGTCTCCTGGAAGGAGGCGGCCGAAATGAAGCTGTCGGTGCTCAGGGCGCTCTTGGTGATCCCCAGGAGGAGCGACCGGGCCTTGGCCGGTTTACCGCCCTTTTTCATGATCTTCTCGTTCTCCGCCTGGAAGATGAATTTGTCGACCTGCTCGTCGACGAGGAACTCGGTGTCCCCCACCTCCTCCACCTTGACCCAGCGCAGCATCATCCGGATGATCGTTTCGATGTGCTTGTCGTTGATGGACACGCCCTGGAGCCGGTAGACCGCCTGGACCTCCTTGAGGAGGTACTCGGCCAGTTCCTTCTCGCCCAGGACGCGGAGGATATCGTGGGGGTTGACCGGCCCGTCCATCAGGGCGTCGCCGGCCCGGATCCTCTCCCCGTCGGAGACGCTGAGATGGGCGCCCTTGGGGACGAGGTATTCCTTCTCGCCGCCGCGCTCGTTGCGGACGGAGATCTTGCGCGAGCCGCGGACGAGGCCGCCAATCTGGACGGTCCCGTCGATCTCGGAAATGACGGCCGAGAACTTGGGCCGCCGGGCCTCGAAAAGCTCCTCGGCCCGGGGCAGGCCGCCCGTGATGTCCTTCGTGCGGGCCGCCTCGCGGGGGATCTTGGCCAGCACATCGCCGGCGAAGACCTTTTCCTGGTCCTTGATATCGAGGTTCGCCCCCGAGGGCAGGAAATACTTGCGCAGGACGACCGGCCGGCCCTTGTCGTCGGTCTTCTTGAGGTCAAGGATCTCGATCTGGGGCTGGAGCTTCTCGTCCTTGGGATCGATGATGACCTTCTTGCGGAGGCCGGTGAACTCGTCCTGGACCTCCTCCATGCTGACCTCCAGGACGACGTCGTGGTAGCGCACGAGCCCCGTCTCCTCGGTCAGGATGAACGTGTTGAAGGCGTCCCATTCGGCGAACGGCTGCCGGGCCTTGACCTCGCCGCGATCGGGGACGAGGATCTTGGCCCCGTAGGGGACCTGGTAATGCTCCACCTCGCGGCCCCGGTGGTCGAGGATGGCGATGTTGGCGTTGCGGTTGACGACGATCGACGTCCCATCCTTGTTGACGACGGCCTTGAGGTTGTTGAACTTGAGCACGCCCTCGTTCTTGGCTTCCAGCTTGGACTTTTCGGCGCCGCCCATGGCGATGCCGCCGACATGGAACGTCCGCATCGTGAGCTGGGTGCCGGGCTCGCCGATGGATTGGGCGGCGACGATGCCCGCGGCCTCGCCGAGCTCGACCATCTTGCCGGAGGCCGGGCTCCGCCCGTAGCAGAGCTGGCAGATGCCGCGCTTGGCCTCGCAGGCCAGGACCGACCGGATCTTGACCCGCTCGATGCCCAGGTTCTGGAATTCCTGGGCGACCTTCTCGGTGATCTCCTGGTTCGTGTCGACGATGGTGACACCGGTATCCGGGTTGACGACGCGCGTCAGGGCGATGCGGCCGACGACGCGGTCGATGAAGGGCTCGATGATCTCGCCGTTCTCGACGATGGCGGAAACGTTGATCCCCTTGAGGGTGCCGCAGTCGAGCTCGTCGACGATGACTTCCTGGCAGACATCGACGAGTTTCCGCGTCAGGTAGCCGGAGTTGGCCGTCTTGAGGGCCGTATCGGCCAGGCCCTTGCGGGCGCCGTGGGTCGAGATGAAGTACTGGAGGACGTTCAACCCTTCCCGGAGGTTGGAGACGATGGGCGTCTCCAGGATCTCACCCGAAGGCTTGGACATGAGGCCGCGCATCCCGGCCAGCTGGCGGATCTGCTGCTTGTTGCCCCGCGAACCGGAGTCGGCCATGACGTAGAGCGGATTGAGCTCCTTGCCTTCGATGCTGATCCTTTTCATTTCCTTGAGCATGGCTTTCGAAACGTCTTCCGTGACAGTGCCCCAGGTCTCGATGACCCGGTTGAACCGCTCGCCCGAGGAGATCGTGCCGGCCCGGTAGAGCTTCTCGATGTCATGGACGTCCTTCTCGGCCTTTTCGACGAGTGTTTTCTTTTCCCCGGGGATGACGAAGTCGTCGATGCCCAGGGAGAACCCGGCCTTCGTCGCGTAGGTGAAGCCGAGTTCCTTGAGCGCGTCGAGGATCAGGACCGTCGGCTGGAGCCCCGCCTTGAGATAGGCGTAGTAAATGAGGTTTTCCATGCCCTTTTTTCGGAGCATCCCGTTGACGTAGGGCAGGCTCTTGGGCAGGACGCTGTTGAAGATGATCCGTCCCGGCGTCGTCTCGACCAGCTCGTTCTTGAAATCCTGGACGGGGCAGTTCATGACGCCCTGGTCATCGTCATAGGTGTCCAGGTTCATGAAGGGCCCGCTGAACCTCAGTTTGATGATGCTCTGGAGCGAGATCTCCTTGTTCTCCATGGCCAGGAGGGCTTCGTCGCGCGAGCCGAAGATCCGGCCCTCCCCTTTCCGACCCGCCTTGGCCAGGGTCAGGTAGTAGCACCCGAGGACCATGTCCTGGCTGGGGATGGTCAGGGGGCGGCCGTGCGCGGGAGAGAGGATGTTGTTCGTCGAGAGCATCAAGGTCCGGGCCTCGATCTGGGCCTCGACCGAGAGCGGGACGTGGACGGCCATCTGGTCGCCGTCGAAGTCGGCGTTGAAGGCGGCGCAGACGAGCGGGTGGATCTGGATGGCCTTGCCCTCGACGAGAATGGGCTCGAAGGCCTGGATGCCCAGGCGGTGGAGGGTGGGCGCCCGGTTGAGGAAGATCGGGTGCTCGCGGACGACCTCTTCGAGGTAGTCCCAGACCTCGGGTCTCTCCTGTTCGTGCCATTCCCGGGCGACCTTGACGCTCGGGACGAGGCCTTCCTTTTCCAGCTTGTTGAAGATGAATGGCTTGAACAGTTCGAGGGCCATCTTCTTGGGCAGGCCGCACTGGTTCAGCTTCAACTCGGGGCCGACGACGATGACGGAACGGCCCGAGTAGTCGACGCGCTTGCCGAGGAGGTTCTGGCGGAACCTCCCCTGCTTGCCGCGAAGGGCTTCGCTGAGGGACTTGAGGGGCCGGCGGTTGGCGCCGAGGTGGACGCGGCCGCGCTTGCCGTTGTCGAAGAGGGCGTCGACGGCCTCCTGGAGCATCCGTTTCTCGTTGCGGATGATGAGCTCGGGGGCCTTGAGCTCGATGAGCTTCTTAAGCCGGTTGTTGCGGTTGATGACCCGGCGGTAGAGGTCGTTGAGGTCGGAAGTGGCGAAGCGTCCGCCGTCGAGGCGGACGAGAGGCCGGAGGTCGGGAGGGATGACCGGGACGACGTCGAGGACCATCCACTCCGGCCGGTTCCCTGACCGTTTGAGGGCCTTGAAGACGCGCAGCCGCTTGGCGTAACGGAGCTTGCGCTGCTGGGAGGCGTCCTTTTTCATCAGCTTGCGGAGACGCTCGGCCTCCTTCTGGATGTTGATCTTCAAGAGGAGGATCTTGATCGCTTCGGCCCCGATCGAGGCCTCGAACTTGTCGCCGTACTTCTCCTGGGCGTCCTTGAACTCCTCCTCGTTAAGGAGCTGCTTTTCCTTGAGCGGCGTGTCGGCGGGGTCGATGACGATGTAGGATTCGAAATAGAGGACCTTTTCCAGGTCCTTGATGGACAGGTCGAGGACGAGCCCGACGCGGCTCGGCGGGCTTTTGAAGAACCAAATGTGGGCGACGGGGGACGCCAGCTGGATGTGGCCCATCCGTTCCCGGCGGACCTTGGACTTGGTGACCTCGACGCCGCAGCGTTCGCAGATGATGCCCCGGTACTTCATCCGCTTGTACTTGCCGCAGAGGCATTCGTAGTCGTTGATGGGGCCGAAGATCTTGGCGCAGAAAAGGCCGTCCTTCTCGGGCTTGAACGTCCTATAGTTGATGGTTTCGGGCTTGGTCACCTCGCCCCAGGACCAGCTCTTGATCTTGTCCGGGGAGGCGATGCTGATACGGACCCGGTCGAATTCGAGTCGCGGCCGCGGAGCCGTCGTGATCGGGGGCTTGATTTCCATTAAGCTCCTCCTTTGCCCGCCTGGGGGGGTACGGCGATGCCCCAAGGGAGCACTTCTTCCTTGTCCCCCTTTTCGAGCTCGACGTTCAGGCAGAGGCTCTGAAGCTCTCGGATGAGGACGTTGACGGATTCGGGGAGACCGGGCGTGAATTCCAGGTCGCCTTTGACGATGGCTTCGTAGATCTTGGCCCGGCCTTCGACGTCGTCGGACTTGACCGTTAGGAGCTCCTGGAGGCAGTAGGCCGCGCCGTAGGCTTCGAGGGCCCAGACCTCCATCTCGCCGAACCGCTGGCCGCCGAACTGGGCCTTGCCCCCGAGCGGCTGCTGGGTGATGAGGGAGTACGGTCCGGTCGAACGGGCGTGGATCTTGTCGTCGACGAGGTGGTAGAGCTTCATCATATAGATGTAGCCCACGGTCACTTCCTGGTCGATGAGCTCGCCGCCCATGCCGTCGAAGAGCGGGGTCTTGCCGCTCTCCGGCAGTCCGGCCCTCTTGAGCAGCGCCTTGATCTCGTGCTCGCTCGCGCCGTCGAAGACCGGCGTGGCCATCCAGATATCGAGGGTCCGGGCGGCCCACCCGGCGTGGGTCTCCAGGATCTGGCCGACGTTCATGCGGGAGGGGACGCCGAGCGGATTGAGGACGATCTCGACGGGCGTCCCGTCCTGCAGCCGGGGCATGTCCTCCATGGGTACGATCTTGGCGATGATGCCCTTGTTGCCGTGCCGGCCGGAGACCTTGTCGCCCACGGACAGCTTCCGCTTCATGGCGATGAAGACCTTGATCGACTGGATGACACCCGGGGCGAGTTCGTCGCCCTTTTTCAGGTTGTCGACCTTTTCCTTGAAAATGGATCGGAGAGCCTCGATCTGGCGCTTGGCCTTCTTGTCGAGGTCCTTGATCTCGCGGTCGCGCTCCGCGTCGTCGCTGAGCTTGAGTTTGGCCGCGTCGTCGAAATCCAGGGTTTCAAGGACCTTCTCGGTCAGCTTGGTCCCCTTTTCGAGGGTCAGGCCGCCGAGCTTCTGGGTCTTCTCGACGATCGAGCCCTTGAGAAGGGCCCGGACCTTCTCCCATTTCTCGGCCTCCATGATGACGATCTCGTCGTCGAGGTTCCTCTTCAGCGTGGCGATCTCGTCCTTCTCGATGGCCTTGGCCCGGGGGCCCTTCTCGATGCCCCGGCGCGAGAAGATGCGGACGTCGATGATGGTCCCCTCGACGCCGGGCGAGCAGGAGAGTGAGGCGTCCTTGACGTCGAGGGCCTTCTCTCCGAAGATCGCCTTGAGAAGCTTCTCCTCGGGCGAGAGCTGGGTTTCCCCCTTGGGGGCCACCTTCCCGACGAGGATGTCGCCCGACCTGACATGGGCGCCGATACGGACGATGCCGTTCTCATCGAGGTTGCGGAGCAGGTTCTCGGGGACGTTGGGGATGTCGCGGGTGATCTCCTCGGGGCCGAGCTTGGTATCGCGGGCCTCGATCGTCTCCTCGACGATGTGGAGGGACGTGAAGATATCTTCCTTGATCAGCTTTTCGCTGACGATGATGGCGTCCTCGAAGTTGTAACCCCGCCAGGGCATGAAGGCGACGAGGACGTTGCGGCCGAGGGCGAGCTCGCCGCCGTCCGTGCAGGAGCTGTCGGCCAGCACCTGTCCCCGGATGACCGTGTCCCCCTTCCGGACGATGGGCCGGTGGTTGGTGGAGGTGTTCTGGTTGGTCCGGAGGAACTTGACCAGGGTATAGAGGTCCGTGCCGACGTCGTAGCTCCGGCCGGCCTCCTTGTCGTCCACGCGGACGATGATCCGCTCGGCATCGACGAACTCGACGACCCCGTTCCGGCGGCAGACGACGACGTCGCCCGAGCCGACGGCGACCAGGCCCTCGATGCCGGTCCCGATGAGCGGGGCCTCCGGGCGGATGAGCGGGACGGCCTGGCGTTGCATGTTGGAGCCCATCAGGGCACGGTTGGCGTCGTCGTGCTCAAGGAACGGGATGAGCGAAGCCGAAAGAGAGACGAGCTGATTCTGCGAGACATCGATCTAGTGGATCTGTTCGCGGGGGATGAACTTGAAGTTGCCCCGTTCCCGGGCGCTGACGAGGTCGTCGGTCAAACGGTCCTTCTCGTCGACGACGGCGTTGGCCTGGGCGATGTTGTACTTCTCCTCCTCCCAGGCCGTGAGGTAGAAACAGTAGGGCTGGACGACCGGGAGCTGGCGGGCCTTCTGCTCCTTGAGCCGTTCGACGGCCCTGTGCATCTTGTCCTTCTCGACGATCTCACCGATCTTGTAGTCGCTCGTCCCGGGATGGAGGACTTTGACGTAGTCGATGATCCGGGCATTTTCGACCTTCCGGTAAGGGGTCTCGACGAAGCCGTACTCGTTGACCCGGGCGAAACAGCTGAGGGAAGAGATCAGGCCGATGTTCGGGCCTTCCGGTGTCTCGACCGGGCAGATCCGGCCGTAGTGGGAGTTCTGGATGTCGCGGACCTCGAAGCCGGCCCGTTCGCGGCTGAGACCGCCGGGGCCGAGGGCGGAGAGGCGCCGCTTATGGGTGATCTCGGCCAGGCAGTTGATCTGGTCCATGAACTGGGAGAGCTGGGAACTGCCGAAGAACTCCTTGAGCGCCGCGATGACCGGCTTGAAGTTGATGAGGTCCTGGGGCATGGCCGCCGCGAGGTCGGCGGTGATGGTCATCTTTTCCTTGATCGTCCGCTCCATCCGGGTCAGGCCGATGCGGAAGGCGTTCTCGACCAGTTCGCCGACGGAACGTACCCGCCGGTTGCCCAGGTGGTCGATGTCGTCGACCAGGCCCTCGCCAAAGCGGAGGTTGAGCAGGTACTTGAGGACCTCCACGTAGTCGTGCGGCGAAAGCGTCTTGTCGTCGAGAGAGGTCTCGAGCCCGAGCTTGATGTTGAACTTGAGCCGGCCGATCCGGGAGAAGTTGTACTTTTGGGGGTTGAAGAACAGGCCGCGGAAGAGATTTTGGGCGCTCTCCTGGGTGTGGGGCTCGCCCGGCCGCAGCTTGCGGTAGATCTCGCCGAGCGCGGACGGCTGGTCCTTGCGAAGGTCCTTCTTCAGGGTCGTGCTCATGATGAGCCCGGCCCGGTCCTCCTCGGGGAAGAAGACCTCGAAAGGCTCTCCCCGGCCAATGAGAAGATCGAGCTGGGTGTCGCCGACGTCCTCGTTGACCCTGACCTTGCCCTTGATCCCGACGAGGGAGTATGCCCCCAGGAGCTCCTTCTTAAGGAGCGGGACCCGGGTGACGCCGGCGTCCTTCAGGGCGGCCAGGACCTCCGGGGTGATCTTCTTCTTGCCGGGGGCGAGGATCTTGCGGCCTTTGGCATCGGTGACGTCGTCCGCGGGGGACTTCCCGACGAGGCTGTCCGTGACCGCCCAATACATCTTGCCGCCTTCGGGGACGATCGTATAGGTCTTGTGGAAGAGCTTGAGGATCTCCTCGTCCGTGCCGAAGCCGAGGGCCCGCAGGAAGACCGTGGCCAGGAACTTTTTCTTCCTGTCCAGCCGGACCCAGATGAGGTTTTTCGAATCGTGTTCGAACTCGACCCAGGCGCCGCGGTACGGGATGATCTTGGCGATGAAGAAGCCCTTGTTCTCAGCCTGGCGGAAGAACACGCCCGGCGAGCGCTGGAGTTGGCTGACGACGACCCGCTCGATGCCGTTGAAGATGAAGGCCCCCTTCTCGGTCATAAGCGGGATGTCGCCGAAATAGACCTCCTGCTGCTTGATGTGCTTGAGGCGCTTGGCCTTGGTCACGGCGTCCTTTTCCCAGGACACGAGCTGGATCTTGAGTTTGAGGGGGATAGAGTAGCTGTAGCCCTTCTGGATGCACTCCATCGGCGTGTACTTGAGCTTGATGCCGACGCGGTCGCCGCAGTGCTCGCACAGGGGAAGCTCGATCTTCCTGGCCGCGCCACAGAAAGGGCAGACCTCTTTCTCGGCGAACTCCATGTCCGCCGGGAGGAGGGTCTGGCAGGCGTTGCATCGGGCCCGGGAGTTCTCGACCCCCTTGAGCCGACCGCACTTGCATTCCCAATTCCCGATCGAATAGCTGAGGAACTCCAGCTCCGTCGTTTCCTTGAAATCGGAGATGGGGAAGACATCCTTCAAAGCGGCCTGGAGGCCGGTGTCCTTGCGCTCTTCGGGCAGGAGCTCCATTTGGAGGAATTCGGCGTAGGACTTCGTTTGGATGTCCAGAAGGTCGGGCATGGGGAAGACCGCCCTGATCTTCGAGAAATCGACCCTCTCGCGGTACGGTTTTTTAGGTTCTTTGAGCATTCTGTCTCACTCTCAAGCAGAGATGGAGTGTCCTCGTTTCCGAGACCGGACAAACGGACGCTCAGCCAACCGGGTCACTTACTGAAGCTCGATGACGGCTCCGACTTCGGCGAACTTGGCCTTGATGGCTTCGGCCTCTTCCTTGGTCACGCCCTCTTTGATCGGCTTGGGGGCGCCGTCGACGAGGTCCTTGGCCTCTTTGAGTCCGAGGTTGGTGACTTCCCGGACGACCTTGATGACGTTGATCTTCTTGTCGCCCACGGTTTTCAGGATGGCGCTGAACTCGGTCTTCTCTTCGGCGGGCTTGGCGTCGGCCTGGGCGGCGGCGCCGGCCACCATGACGGGAGCGGCCGCGGCGGCGCTGATGCCGTACCGGGTCTCGAACTCCTTGATGTAGTCCGAGAGTTCCAGGATGGTCAGGGTGTCGAGGTGGGTGAAAAACTGTTCCTTGGTGAGTTTTTCCATGTCACGAGTCTCCTTATTATTAGTTTTCGGGGGTTTTCGTCTTCTTGAGTTCGCCGAGAAGGATCCCGACGTTGGCCAGCGGCGCCTGGAGGGTCCGCATGAGCCGGTGGAGCGGATTGGCCATGATGTAGGCGATCTTGCCGACCAGGTCCTCGCGGGAGGTGAGCTTACTGACCTCGTCGAAACGGCCGGGCGCGAGGAATTGGCCCTCGACCTGGCCGCCCTTGACCGCCAGGACCTTCCCCTGGTTGGAGAAATCCTTGAGGATCTTGGCCAGGTGGATCGGGTCCTGGCCGGCGAAGGCGATGGCCGTGGGCTTCTGGAAGAAGGGACGGAGGGGCTCCGGGCAACGCTCGCCCAGGGCCCGCAGGGCCAGCCGGTTCTTGATGACCTTGTAAGTGAATGCGTTCTTCCGCAGGATCTTCCGCAGCTCGACCGACTGGGAGACCTTCATCTTCTTGAAGTCCACCAGGTAGTAGGTGCTGTTCGTTTCGAAGAGACGCTCGAGCGTCTGGACGATGGGTTGCTTGGCTTCCTTTTTCACTTCGCTCGCTCCTAGCTCTCTAAGATGTCCTCGGAAATCTTGAAGGACGGCCCCATGGTCGATGACACGAACATCGTCCGGATGTACTTGCCCTTGGCGGCCGGCGGCTTGGCGTGGACGATGGCCTGGATGAAGGTCTGCAGGTTCTCGACGAGCTTAGCCTCCGAGAAGGAGACCTTCCCGACGGTGGAATGGACGATGCTCGTCTTGTCGACTCGGAATTCGACCTTGCCCGCCTTGGTCTCCTCGACGGCCTTCTTGACATCGAACGTGACCGTCCCCGACTTGGGGTTGGGCATAAGGCCCTTGGTGCCCAGGATGCGGCCGAGCTTGCCGACGCCGCGCATGACGTCGGGCGTGGCGATGACGATGTCGAAGTCGATCCAGCCGCCGGCGATCTTCTCGATGATCTCGTCCCCGCCGAAGTAGTCGGCGCCGGCCGCCTCGGCCTCCCTGAGCTTCTCCCCGGTGGCGATGACGCAAATCTTCTTCGTCTTACCGGTGCCGTGGGGGAGGACGACGGTGCCGCGGACCATCTGATCGGAATGCTTGGGGTTGACCCCCAGCCGGATGTCCATGTCGACGGACTCGTCGAACTTGGCGAAATGGGCCTTCTTGAGGAGGCTGACGGCCTCTTCCAGGGAGTAATTGCGGGGCTCCGGCCCCTTGACCTCCCGGGCCTTGATGGTGTTCTTGCCGTGCTTACTCACTGATGATCTCCAATCCCATGTTTTTCGCGGTCCCCTCGATGATCTTCTTCGCCGCCTCGATGTCGTAAGCGTTGAGGTCGGGAAGTTTCGTCCGGGCGATATCCTCGATCTGCTTCGGGGTGACCTTGCCGACCTTCTCCTTGTTCGGCGCCCCGGACCCCTTGGCGATCCCGGCCGCCTTTTTCAGGAGATAGGACGCCGGCGGGGTCTTGACCACGAAATTGAACGACTTGTCCTTGAACACGGTGATCAGGACGGGGACGACGGTGCCCTCGTCCATCTTCTTCGTCCGGTCGTTGAACTCCCGGACGAAACCCATGATGTTGACGCCGTGCTGGCCCAAGGCGGGGCCGATCGGAGGGGCGGGGCTCGCCTGTCCCGCGACGATCTCCAGCTTGATCTTGGCAATGACTTCTTTCGACATCTCGTCCTCCTAAAGCTTTTCCACCTGCAGGAACTCGAGCTCCACGGGCGTGGACCGGCCGAAGATGGTGACCAGGACTTTGAGCGTGCTCCGCTCGGGGTTGACCTCTTCGACGATCCCGCTGAAGTTGAAGAAGGGGCCGTCGATGATCCGGACGGCCTCACCCTTCTCGAAGGAGTGCTTGGGCTTGGGTTTTTCCGAGGTCGTCTCCATGTGCTCGACGATCTGGTCGACCTCTTTTTTGCTCAGGGGGGTGGGGGTCCGGCCGGAACCGACGAAGCCCGTCACCTTGGGGACCTGGCGGATCATCAGCCAGTTTTCGTCGTTCATCTCCATTTCGACGAGGATGTACCCCGGGTAAGACCTCCTCGTGGAGACGACCTTCTTCCCGCCACGGATCTCGATGACGTCCTCGGTCGGGATGATGATCTTCCCGACCTGGTCCTCGAGATGGAGCTCGATCGCCTTCTGCTTGATCGATTCGGCGACGAATTTCTCGAAGCCCGAGTAGGTGTGAACGACAAACCAGTTTTTTGCCATCGTCCGATTCCTTGCGTTTATCCGAACAGCGTTTTGATCTGGCCGATGACCCAGGCGAAGATCACGTCCATGAAGAACAGGTAAAATCCGAAGAAGATCGTGGCGGCGATGACGACGATCGTCGTGCTGGTGACCTCGTTCCTGGAGGGCCAGGTGACCTTCTTGAGCTCCGTCTTGACGTCCTTGAGAAAATTCCAGAACCGTTTGTACCAGCGAATCTTGTCGTTCATGGCATGTCCTTTGTCCGACTCGCGCGGCCGGACCTTCCCGGTCTCGCCGCCGCCCGTCTTGCAGGGAGAAGATGGCAGGTGAGGCAGGGCTCGAACCCGCAACCTGCGGTTTTGGAGACCGCTGCTCTACCAATTGAGCTACTCACCTGTCGTCGCGTCATGGCCGCTCGCTTATTTGGCTTCCTTGTGGGCCGTGTGCTTCCGGCAAGAGGGGCAGAACTTGTTCGTTTCGAGCTTGTCCGTCTGCTTTTTCTTGTTCCGCGTCGAGGAATAGTTCCGCCGCTTGCATTCGCCGCATTGGAGCGTGATGATCTCTCGCATGTTCAACCTTTCCTTCCGTCGGACGGCCTTTCGGACGTCACGCCGCTTTCGCCTCGAACCCGGTCCCCGCGGACCCGACGTTGCCTACGCGAAAAAGCCCAAGACCAGAATTGAACTGGTGACCCCGTCCTTACCAAGGACGTGCTCTACCAACTGAGCTACTTGGGCCCGACGACCTCGAAGAAGAGCGGGAAACGGGACTCGAACCCGCGACGTTCAGCTTGGAAGGCTGACGCTCTACCAACTGAGCTATTCCCGCGGAAGTGGGCAGGGAAGGATTCGAACCTCCGAAGCGTTTCCGCAACGGGTTTACAGCCCGTCCCATTTGGCCACTCTGGAACCTGCCCATCTTAAGATGCATTTTCGTCGCCCTCGATCGGCCGGCCGGCGATCCCTCCTCTTCGGGGATATCCGCAGCCAGCGAACGCGCTCGCTCCTCGCTTCTGAGCCAGCGAAGGGACTCGAACCCCCGACCCGCTGATTACAAATCAGCCGCTCTACCTGCTGAGCTACGCTGGCGTGCCCTCAACCTGACTGTCCGAATACCTTAACTATATATGGGGGAAATACGGAAAAATAGATGAAAAAAAGAAAAACCTTCTCTCCTCGAGCTCGAATGTGTTCTTTTTTTCAGAGATTTAATCTGAAATATACAGAACGACCACGGATATCCTAGAGGAAATCATATTTCTTGTCAAGGGGTTCTTTTTATCGGGGCCCTCAGGCCCCTGGCCCGCTCCAGTTTCTCCCCTATGCCCCTGAGGAAATCGACGCTGAAAACGAGGTATCTCCCCATCTGACAGGGCGTCAGGACGCCTTCGAGGACACCCTCGACCTCATCGTCTTTTTGCCTTATGATCCGGCGGGCTTCCCTGACCCGCAGGGCCAATTCAAGGACTTTCGCGTCGTCGGGACGGAGCTCGGCCAGTTCCGCCCGGAGGTCCCGGAGGTCCTGACCCAGCCGGCGCTGGACCTCGGCCTTGTCCTTTTCGACATTGGTCAGGAGGGGGTAGACCTTGGCCGTCTGTTCCTCCGTAAGCTCGAGGACGCGAGTGAGCCGGAGGAGATACAGGTTGGAAATGTTCTCTCTGATCCTCATCCGGGCCTGCGGGTCACCCTGCTGGGATCCCTGGGCCGGGGTCAAGGTCACTAGGGCTAGAATAAGAACAAAGACGGTGATGGGCGCGCATTTTTTCATTTCGGACCTCCGTTACCCGTATCTCTCTCCAATTCCACGGCAATATATTGGAGTTCCTCTTCGCTCAGGCCTTCCCAGAAAAGAGGGTCGGCGGCGATGGGAACGGCATAATCATCTTCCGCATCCGGAGCCGCGTCCGCGATCGAGGCCAGGAGTTCCCGGTTGAAAAGGTTTTCGACCTCAGGATCCGCTTCGGCTTCCTGGAGAAGCCGGGCCAGGCGATCCTCGTAAGGGACCCAGGCCGTTTCCAGTGTCCCGCCCGGCCGGTTGACGGCGAAATAGACGATCCCGACGGCCGCCACGACCAGAAAGCCGGCCGTGGCCCAAGCCCATCTCCGGCCGGCGGAAAACGGGGCGCGGGCCGGTTTCCGACCGTATTCAACGATGGCCAGTCTGGACCCGAGCTTCCTCTCGAAGGACGCCCAGTAATCCGGTGAACGGTCCGCCGCCGGCGGGGTTCCCGCCTGAAGACGGGTGAGGTCGGCCCGATAGCCCCGGCAATCGCGGCAATCCCTGAGATGGGCTTCCAGACGGGCCTTCCTTTTCGGCGCAAGGGCCCCATCCTGGTCGTCAGAAAGCCATTTTTTTATCGTCTCGCATCTCATGACCGGACCTCCCCGAGATAGGGTTTGAGCCGGGCCTGGAGTATCTTGCGGGCTTTATGCATCCTCCAGGAGATCGTGTTCTCCGAGCAGCCGAGGATACCGGCCGCTTCGGCGTGGCTCAGGCCTTGATCCACGACCAGAACGAAAGACGCCCGGAAATGGCCGGGCAGCGAAGCGATGGCCTCATCCATCCGGGCCCGGAGCTCGCCCCGCGATGAGCTTCCTTCGGGAGAATAAGAATCGTCCCGGCCGGCATCGACGCTGGCCAGATTCTCGTGGAATTCCGTTCTGTCCTTCTCCCGGCTCCTCTTCCGCAGGAACGTCAACGACGTATTGACGGCGATCCTGTAGAGCCAGGTGTAGAAACTCGAGCCCCGTCTGAACGAGGCGATCGACCTCCAAGCGGTCAAGAAAACCTCCTGGGCCAGGTCGTCGGCGTCGGAACGATTCCCGGCCATCCGGAAGACGAGGCCGTACACTCTCCGCTCGTAGAGACGGACGAGCCCGGCGAAGGCCTCCCGGCCGCCCCGCCGCGCCTCCTCCACGAGATCGTCTTCCGGGCGTTCATCCATCACGTTCTCACCAGGTTAGACGGCCATTATACAAAATCCTTTGAACGGGGGCGAGGTTCGTTGACAAGCCCTTCGTCCAACTGCTATGATTTCGTCCTCCACACGAAAGGCTGAAGCGCCATGATCGAACGCTACACCCGCCCCGGGATGGGGGCGATATGGGCCGAAGAGAACCGGTACCGCAAGTGGCTCGAGGTCGAACTGGCCGTCTGCGACGCTTGGGCCAAGCTCGGCAAGATCCCCCGGCCCGCCCTTCGGACGATCCGGGCCAAGGCCGGTTTTTCCGTGGACAGGATCGACGCCATCGAGAAGGTCGTCAAGCACGACATCGTCGCCTTCCTGACCTCGGTCGCCGAGAACGTCGGGCCCGACTCCCGCTACATTCACCTCGGCCTGACCTCTTACGACGTCGTCGACACGGCTTTATCCCTGCTCATCAAGGAGTCCCTGGAAATGGTCCTCGGCGACCTCCGCGCCTTCCGGCGGCTCTTGAAAAAGCAGGCGCTCAAACACCGCAAGACCGTCTGCATCGGCCGGACGCACGGCATTCACGCCGAGCCCGTGACCTTCGGCTTCAAGCTCCTCGTCTGGTACGAAGAGGTCGGGCGCCACATCGGCCGCCTCGAATACGCCCTGCGGACGATCTCCGTCGGGCGGATCTCGGGTTCGGTGGGGACGTACATCCACCTCGATCCGAGGGTCGAGGTCATGGCCCTGAAGAAACTCGGGCTCGAGCCGGCCAGGGTTTCGACACAGGTCCTCCAGCGCGACCGCCACGCCGAAGTCCTCTCGGCCCTGGCCCTCCTCGCCTCCTCCATCGAAAAGTTCGCCATCGAGGTCCGCCACCTCCAGCGGACCGAGGTCCTCGAAGTCGAAGAGCCCTTCACCGAGGGGCAGAAGGGGTCTTCGTCCATGCCCCACAAGAAGAACCCCGTCCGCTCCGAGAGGATCTCGGGGCTGGCCCGTCTCGTCCGGGCCAACGCCCAGGTCGGCCTGGAGAACGTCGCCCTCTGGCACGAGCGGGACATCTCCCACTCCTCGGCCGAGCGCGTCGTTTTTCCGGACTCGTTCATCCTGACCGATTTCCTTCTGGCCGACGCCGCCGACATTATCGGGAACTGGGTCGTCCATCCCGACCGCATGAAGGCCAACATCGGCGCGACCCGGGGCCTCATCTTCTCCCAGAGCGTTCTCCTGGCCCTGACCAGGAAGGGCTTGACCCGCGAGGAGGCCTACCAGATCGTCCAGAGGAACAGCCTCAAGGCCTGGAAGGAAGGCCTCGATTTTCGCGAGCTCGTCTCCGCCGACGCGGGCGCCGGGCGCGTCCTCGGGCCTAAGGATATCGAGCGCTGCTTCTCCCTGGCCCCTTACCTCGACAAGATAGATTATATTTTCGAAAGGGTTTTCAGCGATGAAAGTTAGGATCCTCGTATCGTTCAAGGACAGCGTCCTCGACCCGCAGGGGCAGACCGTGAAGAACGCGCTCCACACCATGGGCTACGCCGCCGTCAAGGACGTCCGGCAGGGCAAGGTCTTCGAGCTCGAGTTCGAAGGGGCGACGAAGAAAGAGGCCGAGGCCCTCGTCCCCGAGATCGCCCGCCGGGTCCTGGCCAACCCCATCATCGAAAAGTTCGACTGGCAGATCATCAAGGGCCGGTAAAGGCCGCCGCCATGAAATTCGGAGTCGTTCAATTCCCCGGTTCCAACTGCGACCTCGACGCGTTCCACGCCCTGCAGAACGTCATGAAGAGGCCGACGGTCCTGCTCTGGCACAAGGACCACGACCTCCAGGACGTCGACTGCGTCGTCCTGCCGGGAGGATTCTCCTACGGCGACTACCTCCGCTCGGGAGCCATCGCCCGCTTCTCCCCTCTCATGCAGGAAGTCAGGGCCTTCGCCCGCAAGGGCGGCCATGTCCTGGGCATCTGCAACGGTTTCCAGATCCTTCTCGAGCTCGGCCTCCTGCCAGGGGCCATGATCCGGAACAAGGGCCTCAAGTTCCTCTGCCAGCACGTCCATATCCGGATCGAGAGCGAGAAGACGGATTTCACCCGGGCCGGCCGCAAGGGTCAGGTCCTGCGGATCCCCATCGCCCACTTCGACGGCAATTACTACGCGCCGGCCCGCGTCCTGAAGGACATGGAGAGACACCGGCAGGTCGTCTTCCGCTATTGCGACGCCGGGGGGAACATCACCGGGGAAGCCAACGTCAACGGCTCGCTCGGAAATATCGCCGGCATCCGGAACCGGGAAGGCAACGTCCTCGGCCTGATGCCCCATCCGGAGCGCGCCTCGGAGGCCCTCCTCGGGAGCGAGGACGGCCGGACGATCTTCGCCTCCATCATCCTCAGCCTCGAACGACGGAAGCCGGCCCGGCGCCCCGTCCGCCGGGAAAGGGCCCGCCATGATTGACAAGAAGATCCTCGACCAGCACGGCCTGACCGAAGACGAATTCGGGCTCATCGTCGGCATGATCGGCCGCGAACCGAACCTGACCGAGCTCGGTATCTTTTCGGTCATGTGGTCGGAGCACTGCGGCTACAAGAGCTCCCGCGTCCATCTCAAGAAGCTGCCGACCGAAGGGAAGCACGTCATCCAGGGGCCGGGGGAGAACGCCGGCATCCTCGATATCGGCGACGGCTTGGTCATCGTCTTCAAGATCGAATCGCACAACCATCCCTCTTTCATCGAGCCCTACCAAGGCGCGGCCACGGGCGTCGGCGGCATCCTGCGCGACATCTTCACGATGGGCGCCCGGCCCATCGCCGTCCTCGACTCCCTGCGTTTCGGCCCTCCCGACGACCCCAAGAACAGGTCGGTCATGGAGGGTGTCGTGTCCGGGATCGCCGGCTACGGAAATTCGATCGGCGTCCCGACCGTCGGCGGCGAGATCTATTTCAATCCGTGCTACAACCTCAACCCCCTGGTCAACGTCTTCTGCTTGGGCCTGGCCGACAAGGACAAGATCTTCTACGCCAAAGCCGAGGGCGCCGGGAACATGGTCCTCTACGTCGGGGCCAAGACGGGCCGGGACGGCATCCATGGAGCGACCATGGCCTCGGCCGAGTTCGGCAAGGAGACGGAGCACAAGAGACCCAATGTCCAGGTCGGCGACCCCTTCAAGGAGAAACTCCTCCTCGAGGCCTGCCTCGAGGTCATGGACCGCGGCCTCATCGTCGGCATCCAGGACATGGGCGCGGCCGGCCTGACCTGCTCGACGACCGAGATGGCGGCCAAGGGCGGCATGGGTATCGTCGTCGACCTCGACAAGGTCCCCCAACGGGAAGCCGGCATGACCCCCTACGAGATCCTTCTCTCGGAATCGCAGGAACGCATGCTCCTCGTGGCCGCGCCGGAAAAGGTCCGGGCGGTCCAGAAGGTCTTCGCGAAATGGGACCTGGACGCGCCCGTCGTCGGCGAGGTCGTCGAGGGCGGCCGGGCCCGGATCAGCTTCAAGGGCGAGGTCGTCGTCGACATCCCGGTCGACGCCGTCGTCAACCTCTGCCCCGCCTACCGCAGGCCGAGCCAAGCCCCCGCCGCTCCCGTCGGCGGAACGGCCCTCCCGGCGCTGCTTCTTCCCCAGGATTATGACGACGTCTTCCTGAAACTGCTCGCCTCTCCCACGCTCGCCGACAAAGAATGGGTTTTCCGGCAATACGACCACATGGTCCAGGTCAATACGGTCTTCCTGCCCGGGGCGGACGCGGCCCTGCTGCGGATCAAGGGCTCGAAGAGGGCCTTGGCTATGACCCTGGACGGAAATTCGCTTTATACCCGGCTCGATCCGAAAACGGGTGCCAAGATCGCTGTCGCCGAGGCTTGCCGCAACCTCGCCTGCATCGGGGCCCGGCCGATCGGCGTCACCAATTGCCTGAATTTCGGCAACCCCGAAAAGCCGGAGGTCATGTGGCAGTTCGAACAGGCCGTCGACGGCATGTCCGAGGCCTGCCGGACATTCGGAATCCCGGTCACGGGCGGCAACGTCAGCTTCTATAATGACACGGAGGGATTGTCCATCCATCCCACGCCCGTGCTGGGGATCGTCGGCATCCTCGATGACATCCGCAAAGCCGTCAGCCCGGGATTCAAAGCGGCCGGGGATGTCGTCGTTCTCGTCGGTGAAAACCGTGAAGAGCTGGGCGGGTCGGAGTACCTTAGGATCATCCATGACCTCGAGGCCGGGGCCCCGCCCTCGATCGACCTGGAACGCGAAAAACGCCTTCAAGAATTCTGCTTGGACGCCATCGAAGCCGGGCTGGTCAGGTCAGCCCACGACCTTTCCGAGGGAGGCCTGGCGGTGGCCCTCGCGGAATGCGCCTTCCACGGCCGTAAGATGATCGGCTGTTCTATCGCCCTCGAGGACGCCATCCGGCCTGACACCCTCCTTTTCGGCGAGACCCAGTCCCGGATACTGATGACGTGCCGGAAAAGGGACCTTGAAAGGCTGCGGGAAATGGCCCGGCGTAAGGAAGTCCCGGCCAAGGCCATCGGCGAGACGGGGGGGGCCGAGATCGCGGTCGAACATCGCGGCCGAAAGCTCCTTCGCCTCCCTGTCGAAATAGCTTTCCGGGCCTGGAAAGACGCCCTACCGAATTTATTCAAGGTCCGGACCTAGGGAGTGATCATGGACGAAGTCGTCTTCCGGAGTCCCCGTAAAAAGGGCCGCATCGCCGTCTTCCTCTCCGGCCGCGGTTCGAACTTCATGGCCATCCGCGAAGCCGTCCGGAGGGGCGACATCAACGCGGACATCGGCCTTGTCTTCAGCAATAAAGAAGATGCCCCGGGCCTCGTCCAAGCCCGCGAATGGGGCCTTGAGGCCCTCGCCCTCAATCCCAAGCTGTTCGCCACCCGCGAGGACTACGACAGGGCCATCATCGGCCAGCTCGACGACAGGCGGATCGACCTCGTCTGCCTGGCCGGTTACATGAAAGTCCTGACGCCGGAGCTCTGCGACGCTTTCAAACACCGGCTGGTCAACATCCATCCCGCGCTCCTGCCGTCTTTCCCCGGTCTTCACGTCCAGCAGAAAGCCATCGACTGGGGCGTGCGTTTTTCCGGGTGCACGGTCCACTTCGTCGCCGCCGAGGTCGACATGGGGCCCATCATCCTCCAGGCCGTCGTGCCCCTCCTCCAGGACGACACGGAAGAGACCCTGGCCGCCCGCATTCTCGTCGAAGAGCACCGGATCTACCCGGAAGCCGTCCGGCTCTACTTCGAGGGCCGCATCGAAGTCAGGGGGCGGCGCGTCTTTGTCCTTGAGCCCGAGGCCTGAGCCGACGGTCGTCGCCCGAAGCCCGGCATGGAGAGGGAAATGACGAGACAATCGCGGCGCGCGGGGGTCGCCGCCGCCCTTGTCCTCGTCTTCGCCGCGACCTGGGCTCTTCTCGAGCGCACAGAACATCGCCCCGGCTGGCTCGCCGTCGAGGCGCCGGAGGCCGCCGTCGTCGGGCATCCGCTCGAGATCCGGGTCAAACTGGGCAGGTCTGTCGAAGCGACCGAGATCAGCTGCTCTCTTCACCGGGCGGGACCCGACCGGAAGATCCGGGGATATCTCGCCTCCTCGGGACCGCCGCGGGCGGCGGGCGGGGGCGAGACATACTCATTCATCTTCGAAGTCCCGGAACGGGAGGACATGGCCTTCGCTTCCGCCATCATCTTCCTGAGCCCGACGGGCGAATGGACGGAAGGGACCCGGGCCGTCAGCACGAAGCTGATGCCGGTCAAAAGGGACGGCGCAGCGAAGGGAAGCCTGGGACTCAAGAGGACCCGGGTCTATCATTATTCGACCGCCGCAGAGTCCGCCGCGGCGCAGGCGGCCGAACGGAGCCCGCGCAGCGGTCCATCGCCATGGGTCCATCCTGTCATTTTTGTCATCCTCATCTCTTCGGCGGCCCTCTGCCGGGCCAAGGCCGGCCGCAAGAGGCAGGATACGTCCCCGACAGAGTCGAGGGAGCGGTCGATGTGGCTGGCGTTCGCGGCCGTCTTCGTCCTCGGCGCCTTCCTCGAGCTCTCCGGCGTAGTCGGTCATTTGGCCGCGTGGGGCCGACGACTGGCGGAGGAGGGGAACGTTTACGACCTCCGCAAGCCCTTCCAGAAAGCGCTCATGGCCGCCGTGGCCGCAGCGGCGCTGGGGCTCTTCCTCCTCTTTATAAGGGCGCTGAGAAGGCCGGGCTCTCGCCTCTTCTTGTGGTGGGTCGGGATCGGCCTGGCCGCCTATCTCTCGGCATCCTTCATCAGCGCGCTGTCGTTCCACGCCGTCGATGTCGTCAGGGGCATGTCCTGGCACGGCCTGTCCCCTGTCGACGCGGTCCGGGGGGCGGGCGCGCTTGTTTCGCTCGTCGCGGCGGTCTTCGCCCTCAGACGGAAATACTGAACCCGGCGCGGCTGGCCCCGCCCCGTCCCATTTCCCCGTTCATTGGAAGATCTTGGGAGGAGACAGCTTCGGCGGACGGCCGAAGACCTTGGCGTAGATCCCGGGATAGGCGTCTTTTCCCCCCAGCATGAGGCAGGCGAGCGGCATGGCTTTCTTGGCCAGACGGGACATCTCGGCCGCGGCCCGCCGGATCTCCCACTGGGCCGTGACGTCCTCCCTGAGCCGGGAGATATGGTAGAGCTCGCGGACGTTGACCTTGAGCAGGGCCCGGCGCCGGTGGGCGTTGGTCAGGACATAATCGGCCGCCGGGCCGATCTCCTTCACGAGCACGGCGTGGGTCTCGTTCGTCCGGTCGATGACGGCCCGGAATTCTTTCTCGGCTCCGATCTCCAGGACCGATGGCGGGACAGTCACGCCCAGGCGGGGATCATAGCGCTGCCACGTCAGCGTAGCCATCCGGTGCCGTTTGAGCTGGGCGAAACACGAAGCGGAGACGACGAGGTCGTAAACGAGCTCGGCGTGCTCGAATTCGCGCGGCGGAAAATCGTAGAACTCCATGCGTTTGAAGGCCCGGAGGGCAATGTCTTTCCGGACCGAGGGCCCGGAGCTTTTCACGCGCTCCAGGCACTTTTGATAGGAGAGGCGGGTGACCGTGTGGAGCAGGGCGGCGATGACGCTCGCGTCCCCGTCTTCCGGAAAGCCGGCCAGGACGACGTCCTTGGCCGCGCCTCTTCGCCGTTCTCCTCCCCCGACCTGCGCCGACAGCCTGTCCGCCGCGGCGGCGATATCGGGGTAGGTCGCCTCATCGAATTCGCTCGAGTCGGTGAAGAGGATGATGGACGGGGCGACGCCCTTGGCCAGGGCATGGATCCTGGCGTTGAAGACCCGGAGCTCCTCGAGGCCCTTGGACGCGAAACGCCTGATGAGGAGCTCGAGGTTACGGGCGTTCAGGGTCAGGCCGAGCTGGCCTTCCGTGGCCAGGCTGACAATGTAGCGGGCGTCTTCCTTGGCCCAGCCGTCGAGGATGGAGTGGTTCTTGGGATTGGCGGCGGCGTCCGCGTATTTATCGAAGGCGAAGGGCTTGAGGCGTTCGTAGAGCCGGTGATAGAGGGCGTTCTGGGCCTTGACCGTCCCGACGAAGAGGTCCTCCTTCCCCGCCCGGCGCACTTCTTCGGGGATGACGAAGTCCGCGCCGAGAGTGATGTAGCGTTGCGACTTCTCGGTGAAGGAACAGAGCCGGAAGCGCTCGATCTCCTCGATGGCCAGCCGGCTGATCCCGATAACGTCGAAATTGAAAACGGCATGCTCGGCCACGGAGTGGTGGCCCATCTTGAAGATGATGGACTGGTTGGAGCGCCGGGCCCGGTCGACCTCGGCCCTGGCCGCGGCCCTGAGTTCATCCGCGGGCCGCGGGTCGCGGGAGATCCGGGCGTAGGACGCCGACAATGTCTCTGGCGTCACGTCCTCTCGCGGCGGAGAGCTTTTCTTGAGCTCGTCGAGGACGGCGCTGTCGACGTTGTATCCGGCCAGGACGACTCTCATCGTTCCTCTACCTTAGAAGGCGTCGAAAGAATTGTCAAATCGGTCCGCGTGACACCACCCGTTATGCCAGCGATGGGGACCATGCATATCCCCCGGACCCCCGGGAACCAGTCCCGGCGGTTCCCCCGTCCCGCTTCTCTCGAAGCGGGACGGGTCCCCTTCCGCTACGGGGTCTCTGCATGGCCCCCATCACTGCCCGGGTGGCGTCAAGCTCACCTATATCCCCCCGGCTCCCGTCCCCGTTCTTGAAATCCCTTTGTCTCGACGAACTCATATAAAACACGTAGGAGTGTTCCCCGAGGAGGCTGCGGGATAAGGGGCTGAGGGGTATCGTCGGAGGGAGCATAAAGCGGTGATCTAGCCTTGCCGGGACGGATACGCGGGGACCTTCCACCGAATCCGGACCGGGAAGGCGTAAAAGATCACCGCAGCGGACGGAGACGATGCCCGAAGCGCCTCCGCGGCCGACGGCGGGAACGGCAGGATGTGTTCACCGGGTTCGTATCCATGCCCTATCGTCCTTATCCGCTGGATCTGCCCAAAGTCCAAGGCTTCCCCCCGTCTGGCATTTGAGGTAACTTAGAGGGCAGAGGGACAGGACGATGAAGAACCGGGAAGTCGCCGACATGTTCGACCGGATCGCCGACGCTCTCGAAATCAAGGGCGAATCCGGGTTCAAGGTCGTCGCCTATCGGAAAGCCTCCCGTATTCTGCAGGACATGACCGAGGACGTCGAGATGGTCGCGCGCGAAGGCCGGCTCGAAACGATCCCCGGCATCGGCGAGGGGCTGGCCCGGAAGATCGGCGAATTCCTCGAAACAGGGACGATGGCGAAGTACCGCGAGGTCATGGCGGGCGTCCCGGAGAGCCTGCTCGGCCTGCTCGAGATCCAGGGCCTGGGCGGAAAGACGGTCCATCTCATGAACAAGGAACTCGGGGTCAGGGACCTCGAGGACCTCAAGCGCGCGATCGCCGACGGTTCGCTGGCCGGGCTCTACGGCATGGGCGAGAAGAAGGTCGAGAACATCCGCAAGGGCCTCGAAACGAAAGAGCGCGTGAGCGGTCGGATATCCATCCACGAGGCCGCCCTTGTCGCCGACGAGGTCATCGCCTATCTCTCGGAAGCGCCGGGCATCAGCCGCGTCTCCGCGGCCGGGTCCCTCCGCCGGATGAAAGAGACGGTCGGCGATATCGATATCCTGGCCTGCGGCAAGGATGGCGCAAAGATCATCGGCTCCTTCGTCCGGGGCCCGGGCACCCTCCGGGTCCTGGCCCAAGGAGACACCAAGGGATCGATCATCATCCGGGCCGGGGCCATCGAGCGCCAGGTCGACCTGCGCATCGTCGACGAGAAGGAATACGGGGCCGCCCTGCTCTACTTTACCGGGTCCAAGGCCCACAACATCAAGCTTCGCGGCCTGGCCAAGGGACGCGGTCTGAAGATCTCCGAGTACGGGGTATTCCGCGGCGCGAAGCGGCTGGCCGGGCGGGAGGAGGAAGACTGTTACCGGGTCCTGGGCATGCCCTGGATCCCGCCGGAGATGAGGGAGGACCGCGGTGAGGTCGAGCTCGCCGGCGAAGGACGCCTGCCCCGCCTCGTCGAGGCGGGAGACATCAAGGGCGACCTCCACGTCCACACCCGGGCGAGCGACGGCAACCTGTCGCTTACCGAAGTAGTCGATCTCGCGCGGAAAATGGGCTACTCCTACATCGCCGTCTGCGACCACTCCCAGGCGGCCAAGTACGCCCACGGCCTGGCGGCCGACCGGCTCGCCGCCGAGATCGACGAGATCGAGGCGCTCAATAGAACGCTCAAGGGGTTTCGGGTGCTCAAGGGAAGCGAGGTCGACATCCTGGCCGACGGTTCACTCGATTTCCCCGACGAGCTCCTCGGCCGGTTGGATTTTGTCGTCGCCGCCATCCATTCGGGCTTTAAGAAGAACGTGACGGAGCGGATGCTCAAAGCCCTGGAAAATCCCCATGTCCGAACGATCGCCCATCCGACGGGCCGGCTGATATCCGGACGCGAAGGCTACGACGTGGACATCGACAAGGTCATCGATGGGGCGGCGCGGTGGGGCAAGGCGCTCGAGCTCAATTCCCACTACGACCGGCTCGACCTCGACGAACTCCATCTCAAGAAAGCGAAAGAGAAGGGCGTCAAGATCACGATCGGGACGGACACCCATTTCGCCGACGGCCTGGCCATGATGCGGTACGGTCTGGGTATCGCCCGGCGGGCCTGGCTCGAAAAAAACGACGTCCTCAATTGCTTGAGCGCCGACAAGCTCCTCGAGAAAAAACCGCGTTAGCCCTTCATGACGCCGATGGGCACGACCTTGGCGACCAGGCGGCCCAGCCCGACCTCATGGGAGACGCGGACGACTTCGTCGACGTCCTTGTAGGCCTCGGAGGCCTCCTCGGCGACACCCTTCCAATTCGTCGACCTGAGCTCGATCCCTTTGCGGGCGAGATCGTCCCGGATCCTCTCACCTCGGAAGCGTCGGGTGGCCTCGTGCCGCGACATGACCCGGCCGGCGCCGTGGGCCGTTGAGCTGAAGCTCAGCCCCTCGGCCGCCTCCGTTCCGGCCAGTATGAAGGACGCCGTCCCCATGCTGCCGGGAATGATGACCGGCTGGCCCACGGAACGGTAGCAACCGGGGATCTCAAGCCGGCCGGGGCCGAAGCTCCGCGTCGCCCCTTTCCGGTGGACGACGAGCTTCCTCGGCCGGCCGCCCACCTCGTGCGTTTCGACCTTGGCCACGTTGTGGCAGACATCGTAGACCTGGTCCATCCCCTTGGAGGAACCTAGGACTTTGGCGAAGACATCGCGGACCCAATGGGCGATCATCTGGCGGTTGGCGAAAGCGTAATTGACCGCCGCGCACATCGACCGGTAATACTGCTGACCCTGACCGGACTTGAAGGGAGCGTGGACGAGCTCGCGGTCGGGCAGCCCTTTCACGCCGAAAGCGTTTTCCATGGCTTCGATATAATCGGTGGCCACTTGGTGGCCGAAGCCCCGGCTGCCGCAATGGATCATGACCAGGACCTGGCCGGCGGCGCGGATGCCGAACGCCCGGGCCGCGTCATCGTCATAGATCTCGTGGACCTTCTGGATCTCGAGGAAGTGATTTCCGGAACCCAACGTCCCGAGTTGCGGCAGGCCCCTCTCCATGGCCCTGTCCGAGATGGCGTCGGCGGCGGCGTCCCTCATCCGGCCGTGCTCCTCGGTCCGCTCGAGGTCCTCTTTCCGTCCGTAGCCGTTCTCGACGGCCCACTCGGCGCCCTTGACCAGGATCTCCTTGAGGACGCCCCGGCTGAGCTTGGTGACGCCCCCCTTCCCCACCCCGGCCGGGACCTCCTTGAAGATCTCGGCCAGGAGCTCCTTGCGCTTGCCGGTGACGTCCGCCTCCATGTAATCGGTCTTGAGCAGGCGGACGCCGCAGTTGATGTCGTAGCCGACGCCTCCCGGCGAAATGATGCCCGACTCGAGGTCGAAGGCGGCCACGCCGCCGATCGGAAATCCGTAACCCTGGTGGGCGTCGGGCATGACGTAGGACATCCGCTCGATGCCCGGCAGGCAGGCCACGTTCCGGGCCTGGGTCAGGGTCATGTCCCGGCGGATGTCGTCGAGGAGCCGGGCCGACGAGTAGATGACGGCCGGGACCCTCATCTCGCCCTGTTTCGGGATCTCCCAGACGTTGTCGCTGATCTTCCGGAGTTCCATGGCTTTCCTCACATATCCACGACGACCTGGACGGTGAAGCCGCCACACTCTTCGATCTTCAGCTCGTGATAGGTCACGGCCTTGACATCGCCGAAGAGCTCGTAGCGGTCGGAAAGGGTGTCACCCCCTAAAAGCGCCTCGAGCGAGAAGCCCTCGAATTCCGGCCGGATCCTGAGCCCGTCGACTTTCGCCAGGAGGAACCGCTTGGTCTCGAAGAGGTAGATCGTCTCGCCCAGGAACTTGACCAGGAGCTGTTCCCTGTCGATGCCCCTGACGTGGACGAAATGGCGGACCCTGGGCTCGACCTTAGACCAATCCCACATAAGCGACGACATGGCCAAGGCGGCGTTCCCGAACGCCTCCTCAAGCGTCGCCCCGAAGGCCTGGAACTTGCCGTCGGCCGTGTGGGGGAGGATTTTATATCTTT
>JBFYOD010000078.1:0-6480 GCA_041303965.1 Candidatus Aminicenantota bacterium | reverse complement strand
GCTTCCCGCATCGGCGGCGGCGACCTGCCCCGCCTGGCCGTCCACCCCTCCGACCCCGATACGGTCTTCGTCACTTCGACCGTCTCCTGGAAATCGACCGACGGCGGCAAGACCTTCCGCGCCTTTAAAGGCGCCCCGGGCGGCGACGACTACCAGAATGTCTGGATCAACCCCTCGAACGGCGACATCATCCTCTACGCGAGCGACCAGGGAGCCGTCATCACCGTCAACGGCGGCGAATCCTGGAGCTCCTGGTACAACCAGCCGACGGCCCAGCTCTACCACGCCGCGGCCGATAACGCCTTCCCCTACCGCCTCTACAGCGGCCAGCAGGAGAGCGGCTCGGCCGGCGTCTCGAGCCGGGGCGACAACGGCCGGATCACCTTCCGCGACTGGAGCACCGTCGGCGTCGACGAGTACGGCTACGCCGCGCCCGACCCCCTCGACCCGGACATCGTCTACGGCGGCCGCAGCGTGACGCGTTGGGACCGGCGCACCAACCAGGTCCAGACGGTCGGGCCCAGGGTCTCCCGCACCCCCGACTGGCGGACCGTACGCACTCAGCCGGTCCTTTTCTCGCCGGTCGACCCCCGGACGCTCTATTTCGCGGCCAACACGCTCTGGAAGACCCGCAACGGCGGCGACAGCTGGACGCAGATCAGCCCCGACCTCACCCGCAAGACCTGGGACGTGCCGGCTAGCGTCGGCAAATACAAGGGCGAACAGTCGGCCCAGCCCTCCCAGCGCGGCGTCATCTACACCGTCGCGCCCTCCTACGTCGACATCGACCGCATCTGGGTCGGCACGGACGACGGCCTTATCCACACGACGGCCGACGGCGGCCGCA
The DNA here is from genome assembly GCA_041303965.1 of Candidatus Aminicenantota bacterium. Taxonomy (GTDB): domain Bacteria; phylum Acidobacteriota; class Aminicenantia; order Aminicenantales; family Saccharicenantaceae; genus RBG-16-66-30. The sequence continues at coordinate 5,633 of JBFYOD010000078.1, read as the reverse complement.
CCTGGGCCGATGTCACCCCGCCCCAACTCACTCCTTGGGCCAAGGTCTCGGTCATGGACGCCGGACGCTTCGACGCCGCGACGGCCTACGCCGCGGTCAACACCCTGCGCCTCGACGACATGCGGCCGCACCTCTACCGCACCCACGACGGCGGTAAGACGTGGGCCGAGATCGTGAACGGCATCCCCGACGGCGCGCCGACCAACGCCGTCCGCGAGGACCCCGTGCGGCGGGGCCTCCTCTTCGCCGCCTCCGAGCGCGAGGTCTACGTCTCCTTCGACGACGGCGACCACTGGCAGACGCTCCGCCTGAACATGGCCCCGAGCTCGGTCCGCGACATCATCGTCAAGGACGACGACCTGGTCGCGGCCACCCACGGCCGGGGCTTCTGGATCCTCGACAACATCACGCCCTTGCGCCAGCTCGACGCGGGCGCGGCCACGACCGATACGACCCTCTTCAAGCCCCAGGTCGCCACACGCGTCCGTTGGAACCAGAACACGGATACGCCGCTTCCGCCCGACGAACCCGGCGGCGAGAACCCGCCCGATGGCGCGGTCATCGACTACGCGCTCAAAGCCGACGCCTCCGGGCCGGTGACGATCGAGATCGTCGACGGCGCCGGGCGCGTCATCCGCCGCTACTCGAGCGAGGACAAGGGCGAATACCCGACGCCCGAAAGCGCGCCCGTGCCCCTCTATTGGTACCGCAAGCCGCTGACGCTCAAGGCCGCCGCCGGCATGCACCGCTTCCTCTGGGATATGCGCTACCAGCCCCTCGAGGGAGGCGGCCGCGGGCGCGGCGGCCTGCCCATCTCGGCCACGCCGTATAACACCGTGCCGACGCCGAATTCGATCTGGGCGCCCCCGGGCCTCTACACCGTTAAACTCACCGTGAACGGCCAAACCCTCAAACAGCCGCTCACGCTGCGAATGGATCCGCGGGTCAAGACCCCTGCGGCGGGACTGGCCCGGCAGTTCGAGATGTCCGTCGCGATGTACAACGGGATCCTCGACGCACAGGCAGCCCTCCAGAAGATGCGGGCCCTTCGCGGGCGGATCAAAAAGGCCCAGGAGACGGCCGCCCAGGCGCAGAGCCGGGCCAGCGTCATTGAAGCGCTGGCCGCGTTCGACAAAAAGGCGGCGTCGATCGAAGGCGGCACGGGCGGCCCCGGAGGCCCCGGCGGCGGCATGGGCGGTCAAATGGGCCCCGGCGGACCCGGAGGCGCGGGCGCCCAGGACACGCTCACAAGCATCGGCAGCTCTCTCAATTCGCTGATGAGCATGCTCCAGGCCGCTGATGTCGCCCCGACAAGCCAGCTCGTCGCGGCGGTCTCGGAACGGAGGAAGGCGTTGCGCGCGCTTTTCGACAAGTGGGATTCGTTCAGCACGCGCGAGCTCGACGACCTCAACTCGGTGCTCATGGCGGCTAAATTAGCGGAGATCACGTTCGACCGATAGTTATTCTTTGAGTCGCTGAGGTCCGATCCCAATATTGCCCCGTTCTACTGAGAAAACAAGCCGTCCGAGTCCGTCTGTATAATTATCAAATCGCATAAGATCCCCTTGACAATATAGTATCATTATTGATATCATTATGGCGAGAAATTTTAATAACACTCTCTGCGCTCTGAGGGAGAATCCCAAGAATGTGCGTTTTAAGGAACTTTGCAGTGTATGCGAGCATTATTTCGGGAAGCCCCGACCGCAAAGAGGCAGCCATAGGATCTATAGAATGCCCTGGGCAGGTGATCCGAGGATCAATATCCAGAAGGGCAATAATGGTATGTCGAAAGCCTATCAGGTTAAACAGGTTCTAGCCGCAATAAATCGCTTGGAGAGAGAACATGAGCCTGCAAAATGACCGGTACACCTATCGGGTCACCTGGTCAGAGGATGATCAGGAATACGTCGGGCTTTGCGTTGAATTCCCCAGTCTCAGCTGGCTTGCCAAGAGCCCCGAGGCTGCGCTACAGGGGATCCGTAAGCTCGCGGACAAAGCCGTCACCGACATGCATAAAAACGGAGAGATCCCGCCGTCTCCCTTATCCGGCAAAAGCTTCAGTGGAAAATTCATTGTCCGGCTCCCGCCAGAGGTGCATCGAGACCTTGCTATTAAAGCTGCTGAAGAAGGCATCAGCCTCAACCGCCTGATCAGCTCAAAGTTGAGCAACCTGTGAAGATCGAGATCAACCCCGGCTTCCGCCGCGCCCTGGACATCATGGAGGGCACGGACCGCCACGTTTTCATCACCGGCAAGGCCGGGACCGGGAAATCGACCCTCCTCGAGCTTTTCCGCTCCCAGACGCCCAAGCGCATCGCCGTCCTGGCCCCGACCGGGGTCGCCGCCCTCAACGTCCGCGGCCAGACGGTCCACTCCTTCTTCGGCTTCAAGCCCGACATCACGCCCGACGCCGTCCGCAAGCTCGCCAAGTCCAAGGGCGCGGCCGCCGACCGCGCCGCCCTCTACCGCAACCTCGACGCCATCATCATCGACGAGGTGTCGATGGTCCGGGCCGACCTCATGGACTGCGTCGAAAAATTCCTCCGCCTCAACGGCCCGCGGCCCAAGGACTGGTTCGGCGGCCTGCAGATGATCTTCATCGGCGACCTCTACCAGCTGCCGCCGGTCGTCACGAGCCGCGAAAAGGGGCTTTTCGCCGCCGACCCCTCACCCTTCTTCCGCGCCAGCGGCTCGGGCGGCGCGTCCGGCGACGACCCGGACGCCCCCACGGCCCGCTACGATTCGCCCTACTTCTTCTCGGCCAAGATCTTCGGCGAGCTGACCTTCGACATGGACTTCGTCGAGCTCGAGAAAGTTTACCGCCAGACCGACCCCGCGTTCATCGGCCTCCTCAACGCCATCCGCAACCGCTCCGTCGACGACGAGCAGATCGTCCACCTCAACAGCCGCTTGCGGCCCGGCTACTCGCCCCCCGACACTGAGTTCACCATCACCCTGACCAGCACGAACGACCTGGCCGCCGCCCGTAACCGCGAGAAGCTGGCCTCCCTCCCCGGCCGGGCCCGGGCCTACGAGGCCATGATCGACGGAAAATTCGACCGCTCCTCCCTCCCGACCGAGGAGACGCTCGAGCTCAAGCCCGGCGCCCAGGTCATGCTCCTGACGAACGACCGCAAGGGCCGTTTCGTCAACGGCACGATCGGCCGCGTCGCCGAGATCGTCAAGGTCCCGGACGAGGACGACGTCATCGTCGTCGACCTCGCCGACGGCAAGGAGGTCGAGCTCTCGCCCTACACCTGGGAGCTCTTCCACTTCCGCTACGAGCCCGAATCCGACCGCATCGAGTCGGAGTCCGTGGGCGCGTTCACCCAGTATCCCCTGCGCCTGGCCTGGGCCGTGACCATCCACAAGAGCCAGGGCAAGACCTTCGACCGCGTCGTCATCGACATCGGCCGCGGCGCCTTCGCCCACGGCCAGGTCTACGTCGCCCTCAGCCGCTGCACGTCGTTCGAGGGCATCGTCCTCAAGACGCCCATCCGCAAGAGCCACATCTGGATGGACTGGCGCATCGTCCGCTTCCTGACCCGCTTCCAGTACAAGAAGGCCGAGGAAGAGCTCCCCGCGGCCGTCAAGCGGGCCCTCGTCCTCGCCGCCATCCGAGCGGGAGGCGAGCTCGAGATCGTCTACCTCAAGCCCGACGACACCAAGTCCCGCCGCCGCATCCGGCCGGAGGCCGTCGAGATGATGGAATACCGCGGCAAGAGGTTCGAAGGGGTCCGCGCCTACTGCCACAAGCGCGGCGAGTGCCGCACCTTCCGACTTGATCGGATGCTCGAAGTTATCGAGGTTTAAAAAAACCGTTAGACAATTCCCGCCCCTTCGGCCATGATAAGGTCTTTAATAAAACCATCCGGGAGGTCCAACATGGCGAACAAGAAACGGATCATCGTCATCGGCGGTTCCGCCGCCGGCCCCAAGGCCGCCGCCAAGGCGCGGCGTCTCGACTACGACGCCGACATCACGATCATCCAGAAGGAACGCGATCTCTCCATGGCCTCCTGCGGCTACCCCTACTACGTGGGCGGTTTCTTCGACGACCGGAACCAGCTGATCAGCACGCCGACCGGGGTCGTCCGGGATTCCAAGTTCTTCCTCAACGCCAAGGGGATCGAAGCCCGCACGGAGACGGAGGCCACGGCCATCGACCGGCGGAGCCACACGGTCACGTGCAAAAATCTCCGGACGGGAACGAACGAAGTCCTGCCCTACGACAAGCTCGTCCTATGCACCGGGGCGACGCCGGTCATGCCCCCCTTTCCCGGAAAGGACCTCAAGGGCATCACCACCCTGAATTCCCTGAAAGACGCGGATTTTCTGCGCAAGATCTGCGATGACAAGGAGATCAAAAAAGCCGTCATCATCGGCGGCGGCCTGATCGGCATCGAAACCTGTGAAGCGCTCGAGCTGGCGGGCATCGACATCACCGTCATCGAGCTTCTGCCCCAGATGCTGACCTTCCTCGATTGCGAGCTGGCCAAGCTCGTCGAGAACCATATCCGGCAGAAAAAGGCCAATGTCATCACCGGCAACGGCCTGGCCGAATTCCTCGGCGAGAACGGAGTGCTGAAGGGCGTCAAGCTCCAGAACGGCACGGAGCTTCCGTGCGAGCTCGCCGTCGTGGCCATCGGTGTCCGTCCCAACATCAAGCTGGCCCAGGAAGCGGGCCTGCGGATCGGCGACTGCAAGGGCCTCGTGGTTAACGAATACATGCAGACCTCCGACCCGGACATCTATGCGGCCGGCGACTGCGTCGAATGCCGGAACATGATCACCGGCCAGGCCGTCCTCTCCCCCATGGGGGACCTGGCCAACCTCCAGGGGCGGGTGGCCGGGGAAAACGTCATCCTGGGCAACACCGCGACCTTTCCTGGCACCCTGCAAACCGGCATCTGCAAGATCTTCGACTACGCCGCCGGGACGACGGGGCTGTCCGAGGCCACGGCCAGGAGGCTGGGGTACACCGACATCGAAACGGTCATCAACGCCAGCCCCGACAAACCGACGTTCATGAACGCCAAGATCATCGTCAGCAAGATGATCGTTGAACGCAAAACGGGCCGGATCCTCGGCTACCAGGCCGTCGGCCCCGGGGACGTGAGCAAGACGATAACCGCCGCCGTCATGGCCATCGCCGGAAAAATGACGGTGGACGACCTCCTGTGCCTCGATTTTCCCTACGCCCCGCCGTTCTCCTCGGCCATCGATCATTTCATCGCCACCGCCCACATCATGCAGAACAAGCTGAAGGGCCGGATGCGCGGCATTTCCACGAAAGAGGTTTACGAAAAGATCAAGGGTCCGGACAAGCCGTTCATTCTCGATGTCCGCGGACCCGACGAATACGAGGCCATGCGGCTCGGCATCGGCGAGACCCTGATCCCCCTGGGCGCCCTGCGCAAGAGGCTCAACGAATTGCCCGCCGACAAAAACAAGGAGATCGTCTGTTACTGCAAGATCTCCCTCCGGGGCTATGAAGCCGCGACCGTGATCAGCGCCAACGGCTGGACGAACGTCAAGGTCATGGAGGGCGGCATTGTGGCCTGGCCTTACGGCCGGGAGAAATAATCGTCCTTCTGAATCGTCCTTCTGCCTTGGCTGGCGCATATTAC
>JBFYOD010000077.1:0-25191 GCA_041303965.1 Candidatus Aminicenantota bacterium | reverse complement strand
ATCACGGTGTTCATCACTTCGTCGAAGAGCTTCTCGGTCATGAAAGGCGACGGCGATATGGCGCCCATGCCGCCCGTGTTCGGCCCCTTGTCCCCGTCGTAGGCCGCCTTGTGGTCCATAGCCGAGACCAGGGGCTGGACCCTGATGCCGTCGGAAATGACGATGAAGGACACCTCGCGGCCGCGCAGGAACTCCTCGATGACGATGCGCCGGCCGGCCGGGCCGAACTTCTTCTGGACGAGCATCTCCCCGGCCGTGTCCTCGGCCTTCTTCTGCGAGGGGCAGACCACGACGCCCTTGCCGGCCGCCAGACCGTCGGCCTTGACGACGACGGGAAAACCGAACTCCCCGGAGGCCAGGATCTTCTTGGCCTGGTCGAAGCCGTCGGCGACCTTGAACCGGCCCGTGGGGATGCGGTGGCGGTCCATGAACTGCTTGGCGAAGACCTTGCTGCCCTCGATCTCCGCCGCCTTCTTCGAGGGCCCGAAGATCCTCAGGCCGCGCTTCTCGAACTCGTCGACGATGCCCATGGTCAGGGGGATCTCGGGACCGACCACGGTCAGCGCGATATTTTCCCGCGCGGCGAAATCGGCCAGCCCGGCGATGTCCGTCTCGGCCAGGGGGACGTTCTCGGCGACGAGCCGCGTCCCGCCGTTCCCCGGCGCGCAATAGACCTTGTCCGCGTGCGGGCTCTGGGCGATCTTCCAGGCCAGGGCATGTTCCCTGCCGCCGGACCCGACGATCAGTATCTTCATCGTCTCATCCTCCGTTCACAGGACGGTCGATCTTCGCCTCAAGCCCCGGCGGCCAGGCGGAGGTTCTCCGCGAAGAGGGCCGCGTAACCGGGGTCGGGGATGACGCTTGCCAAGATCCGGGCCGCCAGCGGCAGGGCTTCGGCGGGCGGGATCGAGAAGCCCATGGTCAGGAAGTTCTTGCGGTACCGGGCCACTTCGGCGCCGGCGGACTTCCCCCCGACGATGATATCGCTCATCAGGCCGGCCAGGACGTCGAAGTCCTTCTCCTTCATGCCGAACCGGGTCATCTCCTGGACGCCGAGCCGAATGCCGCTCGAATCGAGGAAGGTGGCGTCGTCGGGCAGGGCCTGGTAGTTCGTCAAGACGTTGTTCGTCTCGAGGCGACGGGCGATCTCCATGCCGGGGCCGAACGCCTTGACCCGGAGGATGACCTGGTGTGTTTCCGTGTAGCCGTCGGCAGGGTCTCCTTCGACCGGGATGCCGTGGGCGTGGAGTGCAATGGCGAAGGCCCGGGCGTTCCTCCGGACCTGGTTCTGGAAGGCTTCCTTGAATTCGTTCATCTCGTAGGTCGCCAGGAGCAGCCCGAGGAGCGTCCCTAGGTGGTGGTTGCTGGTCGAGCCGGGGAAGGCGCGGCCCTTGATCTCTAGCCAGAGCGGCCGCAGGGGCGAGCCCTTGGGGAAGTTCCCGGCCACGAGGCCGCGCTGGGTCCCGAAGAAAGTCTTGTGCGTGCTGCCGGTGACGATGTCCGCCCCTTCGTCGAAGGGAGCCTGGAAGGCCCCGTAAAGGCCGAGGACGTGGGCCATGTCGTACATCAGGATGGGCCGGTCCTTCCAGCCTCCGACGATGTCGGCCACGAACCGGACGGGTTCCCGGTAGAGGAACATGCTCTTGCCGAAGACGACGAGCTCGGGCTTGTGCGAATCGAGGATGGCGGCCAGCCGTTCGAGGTCGGGTTTGTAAGGGTTCCCCTTGAGGACGGGGAAATTGACCACCCGTTCCTTGCCCGTTTCCGTGTCCTCTTCGGCGTAGTTGAAGAGGGCCCCCATGGGCTGGGCGCTGAGGTGACCGCCGTAGATGAGCTCATTATTCAGGACGAGGCGGATCCGGCGCGATGGCTGCCCGGCGGCCCGGCCCCTGTTGATGTACTTGACGACGCCCTTGAAGACGACCTCGTTGGCCATCTGGCCGCTGATCGGACGGAGCTCGACGTCGGTGCACCCGAAATAGGCGCCGAGCTCTTTCTGGGCTTCGACCTCGACGTCGCGGATGAAGTCCGTGCCCTGGTAGAAATAGACTTCCTCGCCTTTCATCGTCCGATGCTCGGCGTAGCGGCCGGCCGGATCGGCGATCTCGCACATCTTGACGAGGAAGGAGGGCGTCGATTCGGACGGGATGAGATTGAAACACTCTGTCTGGCGCCAGACGCTGTTTCGCTCGACCCGGACGGCCAGGTCCCGGACCTTCTCGGAAAACGAGGGCATGGAACGGCTCCTCACTTGAAATTTTCGGATTCGAGTTCGCGGATCTTCTCGACCCTCCGGGCGTGGCGCCCGCCCTCGAAACCGGTTTCGAGCCAGACCTTGACGATGCCCAGGGCCTGCTCGAGGGAGTGGGTCCTGCCGCCCAGGGTCAGGCAGTTCGAATCGTTGTGCTTGCGGCTCATCTCGGCCGCGTACTCGCTCGAACAGGGCGTCGCCCGGATGCCCTTGAACTTGTTGGCCACGATGGCCATGCCCAGGCCGGTGCCGCAGACGAGGATGGCCCGGTCGCAGGCGCCGGAGACGACGGCCCGGGCGCCCTTGGCCCCGTAATCGACATAGTCCACGGATTCCCCCGGCCCGCAGCCGAAGTCCTCGAAGGCGACGCCGAGGCCGCGGAGATGATCGGCGATACCCGTTTTGAGCTCGAACCCGGCGTGGTCCGAGGCGATAGCGATCTTCATTTCAGTTCGAGGAGCCTGGCCGCTTCGGGCATGACCTGGATGGCCTTCATGACGACCGGATCGTTCGCGCGCGCGGCCCGGATCCCGGCCTCGACGCCCCAGACGGCCCCGGCGATCTCGCGTTCGAGCTCCCGGCGGATCTCAGGCTCGGCCTCCTGGAACGCTTTTTCGTCGTATTCGATCTTGCGCGTCCCGAGGAACTTGCGGAAATCGGCGATGACGTCGGCGTTGACGATGAACGTCGTTCCGACCTGGATCTTCCCGGCGGCGGACGCCCCGGCGTCCTTCGGGTCCTGCGGAAAGACGAACTTCCGGCCGAGGTCGGTCTGGTGCTGGACGAGCCGCCGGGCATAGGAGAAGAACGCCCCGCTCAGGCGGAGCCGTCCGGTGAACGGCTTGAGCAGAGAGTCGACGGCGTAGTCGGGCGTGATCCCGCCCTGGCCGAGGACCTTGCGGCCGCGGTCGGTGTAACGGACCTCGCGGCTGTCATCGGGGGCGCGCTTGCTCATGAGGTAATCCTCGAGATGGCTGTAATCCCGCTGGATGGACCGTCCGCTCGGAGTCAGGTACTTGGCCACGGTCAGGGCCACGGCCATGTTCGGGGCCAGGGGGAAGACCGTCTGGACGAGGCCCTTGCCCCAGGAATCCTCGCCGACGATGAGCCCCCGGTCATGGTCCATGACCGCCCCGCTGACGATCTCGGAGGCGCTGGCCGTGCCCTGGTCGATGAGGATGACGAGCGGGAGTTTCTCGTACTGGTTGTCCACGAAGGCCGGAAATTCGCGGTCGTAGGAGGGGTTGCGTCCCTTCATGGAGACGATGAGCGAACCCTTGGGCAGGAAGAGGTCGGAGACCTCGATGGACTGGACGAGGGTGCCGCCCGTGTTCAGGCGGAGGTCGAGGATGAGGCTCTTCATCCCCTGTCCGGTGAGCTTGACCAGCCCGTCCTCGAGTTCGCGGGGCGTGGTCTCGCCGAAATTCCGGATATAGATGTAGCCCACCCCACCGTCGAGGAGAAAAGCGTACGGGACGCTCAGCAGCGGGATCTCCTCGCGGGTGATGGTCAGTTCGAAGGGCTTGTCGGCGCCGTCGCGGACGATGGTGATGGTGACATTGGTCCCCTTCTCGCCGCGGAGCTTCTGCATGGCGTCGTAGCTCGAGAGGGGCACCGTCGATTCCCCGTTGATGTGGGAGACGACGTCGCCCGGAAGGATGCCCAGGCGCCAGGCCGGCCCGCCCTCGATCGGCGCGATGATGACGATGTTGTCGCCCTGTTTCTGGATCTGCATGCCCACGCCGAAGTACTTGCCCGAGTAGTCCTCGCGCATGCGCGAGAAGCTGTCGGGGTCCAGGAAATAGGAGTGGGGGTCGAGCGTGTCCAGGGTCCCCTTGATCGAGGCGATGGCCAGGGCCTCCTCCTCGAGCGGCTTGTAATAGCTCTCCTCGAGGACGCCGGCGATCGTCCGGGCCTTGGCCAGGGAGGCGGTCCAGAGGTCCTGGTCGTGCGACGGCAGTTGGACGAGGACGAGCCCAACCAGGACGAAGGGGATGAGGCGCTTTTTCATAGACTTCACTTGCAGACAATTTTATCATCGGCGGCCCCCGTTGTAAAGCCGCGCTTCCCCCCTCAGGGACCGCGTGCTATAATACCGCCGCGAGACGGACATGTTCGGGAGCATCGGGCCGGCGGAACTCATCCTCATCTTCGTCATCGCCCTGCTCGTTTTCGGCCCCAAGAAGCTGCCCGAGATCGGCCGGTCGGTCGGCAAGGCCCTCCGCGAATTCAAGAAGACGTCCGACGAGATCAAGGGCCGGATCGAGGAGGAGATCGACGCGTCTGAGATCAAGGACATCCGCAAGGACATTCAGGCCGGGGTCGACGACCTCAAGACCAGCGTGAAGGACCTCACTTCCGGGGTCACGGACATCAAGAACGAAATCCAGAAGGACATCGAGGGACATGAGATTGGGGAAGGGCCGAAAGTCACCTGACGAAATGACCTTCCTCGAGCATCTGGAGGATCTCCGGAAGCGGCTCTTCTACTCCTTCGTCGCCCTTTTCATCGGCTTCGTCCCCGGCTGGGTCTTTTCCAAGCAGCTCTACGCCATCCTGGCCCGGCCCGTGACCCAATATCTGCCCGAGGGCACCAAGCTGGCCTTCACCACCCTGACCGCTCCCTTCATGCTCTACATGAAGGTGGCCTTCCTAGCCTCCCTCTTCTTCATGTCGCCCTTCGTCTTCCTCCAGATCTGGTATTTCGTCGCCCCCGGCCTCTACCGGAAGGAGAAAAAGTACGCCGTCCCCTTCGTCCTGATGACGACGTTCTTCTTCTCCCTGGGAGCGCTCTTCGCCTATTTCATCGTCTTCCCCTGGGCTTGCCGCTTCTTCCTGACGCTCGGGCGCGATTTCCAACCCGTTATCACCGTCGATCAGTATTTCGGCTTCGCCCTGAAGGTGATCCTCGGCATCGCCCTCATCTTCGAGCTGCCGACGCTCGTCTTCTTCCTGGCCAAGATGGGGCTCGTCACGGCCCGCTGGATGGTCAAGAACTTCAAGTACGCCGTGCTCCTCGTCTTCGTCATCGCCGCCGTGATCACGCCCACCCCGGACGTGATCACCCAAAGCATCGTGGCCGTTCCCATGCTTGTCCTATACGGCTTCAGCATCCTGATCGCCCTCGCCGTCGGCCGGGGAAAAGAAAAGGCCCGGTCGTCGGGGACGGATCAGGCGGGATGACGCCCGTGGACGGACGCCTCATCATCCGCAACGACCGGATCGAAACCGCCGAAAAGCTCGTCTCCGAAAATCCGGCCACTCTCGAAGCCGTGGGCGAGGTCAGCCTGGCGTCCGGCGCGCTTTGCGAACAGGCTATCCAGGCGGCCAAAGAGGCCTTCCCCGGATGGCGCTGGCTCGATCCCCGGAAGAAGAGGGAGATCCTTAAGCGGGCCGAGAACATTCTGGCCCGCCGGGCGCCCGAGGCCGGCCGGCTCATCGCCATGGAAAAAGGCTCGCCTTATGCCGAGTCCCTAGCCGTCGAGGTCTTCGGCTCGCTCCAGGCCCTCAACTATTATGCCGGGAACCTGGGCCGTCTCCTGCACTCCAAGAGGGCCGGACACCATACCCCTCTTTTTTTTAACAAGACGGGGACGTTCCATTTCCATCCCCTCGGCCCGACGCTTATCATCACGCCTTGGAACTTCCCCTTCCTTATCCCCTTGTCCGATATCCTCAGCGCGCTCGTGGCCGGCAACACCATCGTCCTCCGCCCCTCGACGGCGACACCGCTCACGGCGCTCCTTATCGGCGAGTTCTTCGTCGAAGCCGGCCTGCCGCCGGGCGTCCTCAACGTCGTCCCCTGCCGAGTCCAGCAGGCCGAGGCCATGATCGTCGACCGCGACATCCAGACCGTCATGTTCACGGGCAGCGTCGGCATCGGCAAGCGCATCATGGAGCTCTGCAGCCGGAACCTGACCAACCTGACCCTCGAACTCGGCGGCAAGGACCCGATGATCGTCCTGAAGGACGCCGACCTCGAGCGGGCCGCCAGGGGGGCCGTCTGGACGGCTTTCATGAACTGCGGCCAGAGCTGCGGCTCGATCGAGCGGGTCTATGTCGCCCGGGAAGTCGCCGAACCGTTCACCGCGCGGGTCGTCGAGCTCGCAAGAGAGGTCAAGGTCGGGAACCCCCTCGACACCGGCGTCGACATGGGACCGATGGCCACGGCCGGCCAGCTCAAAGTCGTCGAGGAACACATCGCCGACGCCCGGGCGAAGGGCGCCCAGGTCCCGGTCGGGGGCAGCCGTGTCGCCGGCCTCCCCGGCCATTTTATCGAACCCACGGTCCTCACCGGCGCCGACCACACCATGCTCGTCATGACCGAGGAGACCTTCGGCCCGACGCTGCCCATCATGGTCTTCGACCACCCGGACGAAGCCGTGGCCCTGGCCAATGATAGCGTTTACGGGCTGACGGCCTCGGTCTGGACGCGCGACCGGAAGCAGGCCGCGTGGTTCGCCGACCGTCTCGAAGCCGGGTCCGTCACCATTAACGACCACATGTATTCGTTCGTCGAGCCCCGGGCGATCTGGGGCGGCATCAAGCAGACCGGCATGGGGCGCTGCCACGGCCCCTTTGGCCTTCACGAGCTCGTCAACATCAAGTACGTCGGCATGGATTTTTTCCGGAAGAAATCGCAAACCTGGTGGTTCCCCTACGACCGGAGCCTCGAAGGCATGATGGAAAAAGCGATCGCGGTCTTCCACGGCGCGGGCCTCGGCGCCAGAGTCAAGGCCGCCCTTGGGCTGCGCAAGGAATGGCGACGGATCATTGCGACCGCCCCCCTTTGGAACTATGTCCGGGCCCTGCCACGGATCCTGAAAAAATGAAGACGCCGCCGCGACTCATCGGACTGACCGGGACCAACGGGGCCGGGAAGGGCGAGGCCGCGGCGTTCTTCACGGCCAGGGGCTACGCCTACTTCTCGCTTTCCGACGTCATCAGGGAGGAGCTTCGAGCCCGGAGCGAAGCCATCAGCCGGGACAACCTCATCCGGACGGGGAACGAGCTCAGGGAGCGCTACGGGCCGGACATCCTGGCCAAACGGACCATGGCCAAGGTCGGAGGGCAGGCCGTCGTCGACAGCATCCGCAACATGCACGAGGTCGCCTACCTGCGCCTGCAACCGGGCTTCATCCTCCTGGCCATCGACGCGCCCGCCGAGGTGAGGTTCGCTCGGGTCGCGGCCCGGGGCCGGGACGAATCGGCCGCTGACCTCGAAGCATTCCGAAAAAAAGAGAAGCAGGAACGGACGGGAGGCGAAACGGCCCAGCAGCTCGAAGCCTGCATGGCCGCGGCCGACCGGCTCATCCTCAACGACGGGACCATTCCGGACTTGCATCGAAAACTCAAGGAGATCGCATGACGCCGCCAAGAACGTCCAAAGACCTTTACTATCTGGGTATCGCCAAGGAAGTTTCGCTCCGAAGCACGTGCTTCCGGAGGTCGATCGGGGCCATCATCGTCCGTGACGACCAGATCATCTCGACGGGCTACGTCGGCGCCCCGCGTAAGACCCGCGACAGCCTCGAGCACGGTTTCTGCCTGCGCGACCGGCTGGGTATCCCCCACGGCCAGCGCTACGAGCTCTGCCGGAGCGTCCACGCCGAACAGAACGCCATCATCAACGCCGCCCGGGCGGGCGTCAGCCTGCTCGGAGGAGATATGTACATCTACGGCAGCGCCCCGGGCGGGAGCGCGCCGATCAACGCCTTCCCCTGCTACATCTGCAAAAAGATGCTGATCAATTGCAGCCTCGACCGGGTCGTCTGCTCGACGGCCGAAGGCGGGACCATGGTCTTCCGGGTCGAGGAATGGATCCGGGACTGGCAGGAGCGCGACATCCTCGACGACGAACATCAGTACGGCAAGGATAAATGAAGTTCTTCTCCCATTTTCGGGGAGCTCTCCTTATCGGCTCGGCGAAGGGCATCGCCGCCTCACGGAGGACTTCCCCTTTGCTGGGAGAAGAACCAAAAGAGAAGAGGGATAAAAAGCTCGGACGAAAAAGCTGGGCGGCGGCACTAGCGGCCGTCATAGCGTTTGCGGTGACGGGGGCGGCGCAGGAAACAGCGGTGACGACGGGGAACTTGCTCAAGCTCCTGGGAGTCGAACCCTCGGCCGAATCCGTCGATTACGTCCGGACGAAGACGCAGTTCCAGCTTCACACGTTGCTCACGGAGCAGCGCCATCAGAAAACTTGGCCCCTCGGGGAGCGCGTGCAGAAAGACACGCTGGCCGGGCTGAAGATGCTGTCCTCGGTCGACGACGATATCCGGGCGAAATTGGAGGACCTGGCGGCGGCGCCCGCGCTCCTCGAGCGAGCCGCCCGAGCCGTCGAGGACGCCATCCTGTCAGGCAAAAAGATCTATGTTTACGGTTGCGGGGCCACCGGCCGGCTGGCCAAGCAGATGGAGAGCACCTTCTGGCGGCCCTTTTGGCGGACGGTGATGGCGGACCGGAAGATCGCGGCGAAGCTCGCGGGCCTCATCCCAGAAGGGATCGAGGAAACGCTCGTCGGCGAGATGACCGGGGCGGACAGGGCCCTGATCAGCTCCCTCGAGGGCTTCGAGGACCTCCAGCTCATCGGCCGCCTGCAGCTCCACGACAGGGGCATCCGCAAGGGGGACGTCGTCATCTGCGTCACCGAGGGAGGCGAAACGTCGTCGGTCATCGGGACGGTCCTGGCCGCGCTCGACGAGTGGCGCAGCGAGCCCGGATACAGCCCCGATGAGAGCCGCGAGCGGCTGTACTTCGTCTACAACAACCCGGACGACAGGCTCCTGCCCTTCGACAGGAGCCGGAGCGTCCTGACCGAGCCGGGCATCACCAAGATCAACCTGACGACCGGGCCCCAGGCCATTACCGGCTCGACGCGGATGCAGGCCACGACCATCGAGACCTATGTCGTGGCTGCCGTCATCGAGACGGCCGTGGGGCGCGCCTTGGCCAGGGTCCTCGGGAAGAGAGAGATGGCCCGGCTCGGCTTCGGGGACGGCGACCGGGCCGAGCGAGCGGGGGTCGCGGGGATAGCATCCAGGCTCAGGGAATTCGGCGGCGTCCTCGACGGGGCGCGGGCGGCCCTCCCGGCTCTCGCGGCCTTGACCGACATCGAAACCGCGGCCTACGCGGCCGGACGGTTCTCGACTTACTACGCCGAGAAGGGGCTGATCACGGTGTTCATCGACAGCACCGAGCGAAGCCCTACGTTCCGGCTCTTCCCGCTGGACACGGTCAGGGAGCCGCAGCGGAAATGCTGGATCCAGGTCTGGACGGGGGCCAAGACGGCCGGGGACGCGTGGCGCGCTTTTCTGGGCAGGCCTTTCCGCGGGTTGTCATCCGAGATCTACAGGCAGCCGTTCGAAACGGGCATCGACGATCCCTACCTGAGGCGCGCGGCCCTTGAAAGCCTGAAGAAGGCCGGGGACGACCAGGCGGAACTTTACGATTTTTCCCTTTCCGCGGCGAACATGGAGCGGCGCGGCCCGAAGAAGGGTGACCTCTGTGTCCTGGTCGGCCTGACTCCCGAGGAGCCCGAATTCGGGCGCGAAGGATCGTCATTCGAGAGCGTCCTACGGCTGGCCGGAGAGAGCGGCGCCGACGCGGCCGTCGTCCTGGTCACCCGCGGCCCGCAGAAGGAATTCCCCCGGATAGAGGCGGGGATCCGGCGTTTGTTCGAGGGACGGAGCGGCAGGCTCATCGTCGTCCCCGTCCATGTCCGGGCGGCGAACGATCCGTTCGGCCTGCGGCAGCAGATCGCGGCTAAGATGCTCCTCAACGCCCATTCGACGGCCGTCATGGCCAAGCTCGGCAAGGTCGTCGGCAATACCATGACCAACGTCAGCCCCAGCAACCTGAAACTCGTCGGCCGGGCTACATATCTCATCCAATCGCACGTGAACGACGTGCTGGGATTGGCCGATTGGGTCAAGGCGAACGGCGGACGCGAGCCGATCTCCTACGGCGAGGCCAACGCCGTCCTTTTCGATTCCATCGCCTACCTCAAGGACCGGCAGGCCGAAGCGGGGCAAACGGCCGAGGTCGCTTTTTCCATCATCCGCATCCTGGAGTCGCTGAAGCAAAAACGCGGCCTCAGCCCGGAAGCGACGCTGGGCATTGTCAAGAGCGTCGGCTTGAGCGCCTATTTGTCGAGCATAAGGTAAGAAGGGGTCAAACCGACCCGCGAAGCGCCGGATCTCCGGATGGGGTCAAACCTACCTTTTTCACTTTCATGTGGATGCATGTTAAGTTGGCGACGGACGTCAGAAAAGTGAAAAAGGTAGGTTTGACCCCTTCTGAGATTCGAGCCCAGCCTGAACTGCCCCCGCTTCCTTGCAGACTTCGCTCTCTAAGTGCGCGCAGAAGGTAGGTTTGACCCCATCCGGAAATCCTGCGCGTAGAAGGTCGGTTTGACCCCTAGGGCATGGGGGGGGCGCCGTCGAAGCTATAGCAGGGGGCGCTCGCTGGCCGCGGCTTTCGCTTCGGTTTCGGCTTCACCTGCGGGTAGACGAAGAGCTCGCCGGCGTAATTCCGCAGCACGACCTGTTCGTCGGAGATCGACTGGAGGTACTTCGGCAGGATCGGGATCTTGCCGCCGCCTCCGGGCGCGTCGATGCAGTAATATGGGACGGCCAGCCCGGACGTCCAGCCGCGCAGATTTTCCATGATCTCCAGTCCCTTTTCGACGGTCGTCCTCAGGTGCTCGGTGCCGGAAACGTAGTCCGCCTGGTAGATGTAGTAGGGCCGGACCCGGACCGAGAGGAGCTTCTGCATGAGCCGCCGCATCACCACGGGATCGTCGTTGACGCCCTTGAGGAGCACGGTCTGGTTCCCCAGCGGGATGCCGGCATCGGCCAGCAAATTCAGGGCGCGCGACGATTCCGCCGTGATCTCGTCGGGGTGGTTGAAGTGGACGTTCATGTAGAGCGGGTGATACTTCTTGAGCATGGCCACGAGTTTTTCGGTGATCCGTTGCGGCAGAACGCACGGGACGCGCGTCCCGATGCGGATGATCTCGACGTGAGGGACGGCCCGGACGGCCTTGACGATCGCCTCGAGCTTGCGGTCGCTCAGCATGAGCGGGTCGCCGCCCGAGATGACGACGTCCCGGATCTCCGAATGGCTCCGGATGTAGGCCAGGCCGTCCTCGATGTACCGGGGGTGGATCTTCGACGGGTCTCCGACCTTCCTCTTGCGCGTGCAGAAACGGCAGTACGAGGCGCAGCTGTGCGAAACCAGGAAGAGGCAGCGGTCGGGGTAGCGGTGGACGATGCTCGGCAC
Source organism: Candidatus Aminicenantota bacterium (assembly GCA_041303965.1). Taxonomy (GTDB): domain Bacteria; phylum Acidobacteriota; class Aminicenantia; order Aminicenantales; family Saccharicenantaceae; genus RBG-16-66-30. Next base: position 13,658 of record JBFYOD010000077.1, on the reverse strand, counting down.
GGGCGAGTCCTCGTCCTCGTGGAGGGGGTCGGCGACGCCGGAATCGACCTTCAATTCGGCCGGGTCGGGCACCAATTGGCGCCACATCGCGTCGCCGCGTTCCTTGATCAAACCGGCGTAATACGGCGTGATCTGGATCTTGAACATGCGGGAGATCCGGCGGACCTCCTCAAGATCAAGTCCGAAATGTTGGGCGATCTCTTCCGGCTTCCTGAGACTGCCCTGAAGTAAGCGTTGCCAGTCTTCCATCTCCCCTGTACTCCTCGTCAACGAAAATATTTCGCGTATATTACGCGGTCGTCCCCGGCCTTGTAGAAATCCGGGACCCGGGCGACTTCTTGATAGTCCAAATCGATATAAAACTGCCGCGTGCCGTGATACTTCGGCTGGGACGAGGTCTCGATAATGATCATCCGGCCAGCCCGCCGGCGGACCTCGTCCTCGAGCCAGCGGATGAACCCCTTGCCTCGCCCCTTCCCCTGCTCGGACGGCGCGACGGCCATCCAATAGATGTCATAGGCATCCTCGGCCAGCGGCGTTGGGCCCCACGTCATGTAGCCCACAGCGTCCTTGCTCTCATTCTCGACCACGACGACGTGATAATCCCCTTGCCCCGGCTTCTCAAGATAGATATCGATGAGCTCCTCGGCCACGGCGATCTCGGCGGGCGTGAAGAAGCCCGTGGCCCGGATATGGCCCATGACCGGTTCCTTATCGCGCGGTTCCATCGGCCGGATCATGGACGACCTTCCTCTTCATGGCATTGTCGATCAGCGTGCCCCAGAACGAGGCGTAGGCGATCCCGGCCGCTTTGAGGGCCCGGGCGTAGCCGGCATTGGTGCTGATGTCGGGGTTCGGATTGACTTCGAGAATGAACGGCCGGCCCTTGGCATCCATCCGAAAATCGACCCGGGCGTAGTCCCGGCAGCCCATGACCCGGAACGCCGCGGCGGCCAGGCCCTGGAGCTTGGCCCGGAGCTCCGCGTCGATCGGCGCCGGGCAGACCGGAGGAGTTTTCTGATAGAGCGGATCGTCTTCGAACCACTTGGCCTCGTAACCGAGGATGCGCGGCAGGTCCTTGGGCATGGCCGAGAAGTCGATCTCGGAGACGGGCAACGGTGTCACCGCGCCGTTCTCCAGGACCGAGACGTTGAACTCCCGCCCATCGATGAACGCTTCGGCGAGGACCGGCTGCTTGTAGTTTTCGAGGCAACGCTGGACCTGCCGGCGGAAGGCCTCCTCGTCGCGGACGACGGAGTCCGGGTAGATGCCTAGGCTGGCGTCCTCGGAGTTCGGCTTGACGATGAGGGGGAATTTCAGCTCGAGGGGCTCCTCCCCCGTCACCATGAGCTGGGCCGGAGCCGTCGGCAGGCCGGCCGCCCGCAGGACGGCCTTGGCCTTGAACTTGTCCTGGCAGAAGGCCAGCGTCTTGGACGCGCTCCCGGTGAACGTGAGGCCGAGGAGCTCGAAGATGCCGGCGACGTTCGACTCCCACTGCGGCCGGCCGTAGTACCCTTCACAGAGATTGATCAGGGCGTCCGGGTTAAGCTCCCGGACCCGCCCCAGGAAATTGAGAAGGCTCCTCTGGAGGGGGATGAGCGTCACATTGTAGCCGCCTTCGCGGATGGCGTCGTGGGCCTGCCGGGCCATTTCGGCCACGGACTCTTCGGACAGACGTTCCCCCGTCGCCGTCGGTCTCGGTTCGTAGGCGTTGAAGACGATAGCGATGTTAGGGGCAGGGTTCATGCACGATCCGCGTGGACCACCGGCCGCTCGCTCGCCGCGGGCCGGATGCGCGTGGGACGGAGGCCTTGTCGTTTCGAGGCCTCCTCGACGACCTTATGGATCAGGTCCGAATAGGAATACCCGGCCGTCCTGGCGGCCTTGGGCAGACAAGAATTGTCCTCGGGGTTGGGCAAGATGCCCGGCAGCGGATTGACCTCGAGGATGTTGGGCTCCCCTTTTTCGTCGAGCCGGACGTCGACCCGGCACCAATCCCGGATCCGGAGCACGGCGCACGTCCGCGTGACGCAGTTCTCGATCTTGGACTTGAGCACCGGGCTGACGGGCGCCGGGCACTTGAAAATAGCCAGGGGCTTTTCCCGCGTGTCCCAGATCCATTTCGCCTCGTAGGAATAGATCGGCGCCGCCCCGGAGGGCAGCTGGCTATGGTCGATCTCCACGATGGGCAGGATCTCGTGGTTCGGAGCGTTGCCGAGGACGCCGACGGTGAACTCGCGGCCGGAGAGGAAGCGCTCGACGATGACCGGCTGGTGGTAGATCGCGGTGACCTCCTCCACGCGCTCGTAGAGGTCGCCCAGGGTGTGGACGAGGGAGTTGTTCTTGATGCCCTTGCTCGAACCCTCGAAGAGGGGCTTGACGATGGCCGGGAGCCGGACGCCGGCAGGGATGTCGGCCGCGGACTCGACGATCCAGAAGGCCGGGTTCGGGATCCTGTGGTAGGACAGGATCTCCTTGGCCCGCGACTTGTCGAGGCAGAGACCGAGAGTCAACGGATCGGAGCCGGTGTAGGGGATGTCCAGCATCTCGCAGATCGTCGGGATGTGGGACTCGCGGTTCGGGCCGACGACGCGCTCGGCGATGTTGAAGACGAGATGGGGGCGCTGGCGCTTCAGGCGCGCGTAGGCCTTCTCATCGGATTCGATGAAGACAACTTGGTGCCGTTCCTGGAGCACCCGCCCGACGGCCGCGATCGTTTCGTCCGAATCGCATTCGGCGAGCAGGTCGACTGGCGATGGGGGCTCGTCTTCCTCGTCGTGTCGTTCGTCGGGGCGATGAGATAGCGTCGCTTCCATCCCCGCTTTCGAACTGAAAAGCAATGCTACTTTCATCGCTCTATTCCTTCTTTCAACTCATGCCTTCGTAATTTCTGATGGCCGTGATCACTTTATTCAGTTTCATTTATAGACCATTCTAACCAAATGTCAAGTTTTTTTCTCACCGAGCGACCACTTTTATTTGTAGAACGGATCCCGGCTCGCACCATTAGTAGTGTCGATCGGTCCCGCCGCGCCCGTTTTTCAAAGCCGCCGGAGCGGCCAAAGGACGCGGAGGAACAGCAAGGAACTTGCGGCGCGGCGGGAGCTGAATTCATCGCGGGATCCTGGTGATCTTTACCTGAAAAAGAGGAGCGTAACGACGACGTAGAGCGGGATGAGGATGGCGAAAGAGTAGGCCATGTAGCCGAAGAACGATGGCATCTTCAGCTTGTATTCCTCGGCGATGACCTTGACCATGAAGTTCGGGCCGTTGCCGATGTAGGAGTTAGCGCCCATGAAGACGGCGCCGGCGCTGATCGCCTTGAGGAAGATGGAGGGGATGCCCAGCACGTCGCCGTTGAGTCCGAGGCCCTGCCCCATGGAGAAGAAGGCCAGGTAGGTCGGCGTGTTGTCGAGAAAGGAGGAGAGGGAGCCCGTGGCCCAGAAGAACTGCCACGGCTTGGCGATGCCGAGCTCGGCTGCCCGGGTGTTGAGGATGAGCAGGGCCGGCACCATCGTGACGAAGATGCCGGCGAAGAGGATGGCCACCTCGAGGATAGGGTTGTAGTTGAATTTGTTGTCGACCCGGCACTGGCGCTTGGTGGTCAGCAGGGACATGACGCACATGAGGATGAAGACGCCTTCGCGGCGCGGGAAGGGCAGGAACATGCCGGCGATGACCCCGGCGATCCACAGGAAGTTGATCGTCCCGGTCATGTGCATGGGGACGACGCGGCGCCGGTCGCGGATGAGATCGCGGCACTCTTCCTTACGGTACTGGGCGCTGTCGAAGAGGTAGAACATCAGCAGCACGCCGCCGACCATGACGGCCCACAGCGGGAAAAGCCGAAGGGTCCAGAAGAAGGGCACGCCCTTGATGAAGCCCATAAAGAGCGGTGGGTCGCCGAGCGGCGTCAACAGGCCGCCGATATTGGAGACGAGGAAGATGAAGAAGATCGGGACGTGGAGCGTGTGCCGGCGCTCGGAATTCGTCTGGAGGAGCGGGCGGATCAGGAGCATGCTCGCCCCGGTGGTGCCGATGAAGTTGGCCAGGACGGCGCCGACGAGAAGGAACAGCGTGTTGACTTCGGGGGTCGCCTTGAGGTCGCCCTTGAGGACGATGCCGCCGGAGATGATGAACAGGGCCGTGAGGAGAAGAAGGAAGGACGAGTAGTCCTTCATCGACAGGAGGAGTTCGTGCGGGGCCTGGAACAGGAAGTAGATCGCGATGGGCAGGGACCACAGGAACGCGACGAGGGCCTTGTTCTTGTGGCTCTCCCAGAAGTGCGGCGCGCGGAGGGGAAGGAGGGCGATGGACAGGAGAAGTCCCACGAAAGGGACGACGGCCCACAGCGACAAAGTCTGCCCGAGTTCATGCGCGTTCATGAGATTCGTATTGTAGCGGAAGACCGGGTTTTTTCAAGAGAAATCGGGGGCTCCGTGTTCTTTTCTCCCGCCTGCCGGCCGTTCACGGCAGGAAGGCCGTGGAGAGAAAGTACCCCCGCGCCGGCACCTTCCGCCTCGCCGCGCGCGTCTCGATGGGGCGCAGCAGGGACCGGTCGTCGCTCGGCGGCGTCAGGAAGAGGAGCGCGGCGCCGGAGGTCCAGAGTTCCTCCAGGACCTCGAGCGTCAGGCCGCGCTCGACGCGAACGACGGCCCGGGCGCCGGCCGCCGCGCCGGCGCGGGCGGTCCCGACGGCGAACCCGGCCCAGGTCTCCTCCGCGGAGCTTTCGTCGGTCAGATGGACCCAGGCGCCCCGGCTCGCCGGCAGACTCAACTCGGCCGCGAGCGGCCCATGGTGGTAATAGACGTAATAGCCCCGGCCGGACCTGGACGCGGCCGCGAGTTCGGCCATGAGCACGAAGTCGCGCCGAGCGTTCAGATTCGAAATGTGGAAATCCATCCCTCGCGCCAAGAGGTCCCCGAGGGCCTGGAGCGAAACGCCGGATCTCCCGTCCGCGCCCGGGAGGGGCCCGTTCCAGAAAACGGACAGGACGGCCCGCGAGGTTCGCCGGGCCTCGAGCAGGACCTCCCACTCGTCGGCCTGCGGCCGGGCTTCGTCCGAGGTCAGGACGCGGACGCCTTCGCGGACGAGGGCCTCGAGCTCCGTGAGGCCGAGCCGGCCGGTGTCCAGCAGGCTCAGCAGGATGCGCCGGCGCCGCGCGTAGCGGGCCGCGTCGAGCAGGGGTTCATAGTCGAACTGGTCGTCGCGGATGACGAGGTCTTGCCGCGTCCGGACGCGGTCGAGGAGCTCGTAGGTCTTGACGACCCCGGCGATGCCCTTTTCGATCGGATGTTCGCTCATTTTTCGAATTTCAAGATATACCATCCCGGCCCGGGGGTGTCAACAATACTGCTTCCTCGCGAGCCTTTCTTTTGGTGCCAAGGAAGGTAGTGTATGGTGATGCCGATAGGAGGCTGCGGGAAAAAGTGGCTGAGGGGTATCGTCAGAGGGAGCATAAAGCGGTGATTTAGCATTGCCGGGACGGATACGCGGACTCCTTCCATCGGATCCGGACCGGGAAGGCGTGAAGAATCACCGCAGCGGACGGAGACGATCCCCGAGGCCACTCCGCGGCCGACGGATAGGTACACATCGCTTTGGTCTTATTGTAAATCCGGTCCGGGTCGATTATTATCGTGGGCGGAGGAAAGCCGCGGTGACATCCTGCGTGGTCCTATTTTCGGGAGGGCTCGATTCGACGACGGCCCTCGCCTGGGCCCTCGCCCGCTATGACCGCGTCCACGCCCTGACCTTCGACTACGGCCAGCGGCACCGCATCGAGGTCCTCCTCTCCAGGAAGGCCGCCCGCCGGATGGGCGTCGGGCACACCGTCCTCAAGGTCGACCTCCGGCAGATCGGCGGGTCGGCGCTGACCGACACGGCCATCCCCCTCCCCCGCTCCGCCCGTCCGCCGAAAAAGGCGTCCGGCCCTCCCGCGACCTACGTCCCGTTCCGCAACGGCATCTTCCTCGCCCTGGCCGCCGCTTGGGCCGAGGCGCGCGGCGTCCGGGACATCGTCTGCGGCTTCCACGTCGCCGATTCTCCCGACTATCCGGATACGACGCCGCGTTTCGTCAGGGCTATGGAAAAGGCCATCGGCGAGGGCACGAAGGCCTCTTTTGGCGGTCCCCAACCGCGGGTTCTCGCGCCGCTTATCGGCCTGAGCAAGGCGGACATCATTCTGAAGGGCCTGGCCCTCGGCGTCGATTATTCCTCCTCGGTCTCTTGTTATTCCGGAAGCGAGGTCCCGTGTGGAACCTGCTCGTCCTGTCGGCTTCGCGCCAAGGCTTGGAAAGCCCTCGGCCGCGAAGATCCCCTTCTTGTCCGTCTCCGAAAGGAAGAAAAAAAATGAGCTGGACACTCAAGGTCCGGGACACATTCTCGGCGGCCCACTATCTCAAGGAATACCAGGGCAAATGCGAAAAGGTCCACGGTCACACGTTCCAGGTCGAGGTCGAGATCGCCGTACGCGAGCTCGACAGGACCGGCATCGGGTTCGATTTCACCGAGGTCAAGAAGGTTCTGGCAGCGGCCCTGCCCGACCACGCCCTCCTCAACGAGGTTTTCCCGTTCAATCCCTCCGCGGAGAACATCGCCCGCCATCTCTACGGCGAGCTCAAGAAAACCTACCCGGTCAAATCGGTTACGGTCTGGGAATCCGAGGATGCGTCGGCCTCCTACGCTGAAGACGACTGAGATCTTCGCCTCGGTCCAGGGCGAAGGCCTGCGCCAGGGCGAGCCGACGATCTTCGTCCGCCTCTCCGGCTGCAATCGCCGCTGCGGCTTCTGCGACACGAAAAAGGCCTGGCGCGAGGGCCGCGAGACCCCCATCGAGAAGATCATGGAAGAGATCTCGCGGCTCCGGCGCGGCTTCCCCGCGGCCTGGGCGTGTCTGACGGGCGGCGAGCCCCTGGCGCAGGACGTCCGCCCGCTCGTCCACCGCCTCCACGAGGAAGGCCTCATGGTCCAAGTCGAAACGAACGGGACGTTCCCTCCTGAACCGGGGGCGGACTGGATCACGGTATCGCCCAAGCCACCGGATTATGACTTCCACCCCGGATTCCCGAAGCGGGCGCGCGAAGTGAAGCTGGTCGTCTGCCGGACGCTCACGCTCGACGCCGTCAGGACGGTGAGAAGATCCTTCCCCCGGGAGATCCCCCTCATCCTCCAGCCGCAGTCGAACGCACCGTGGAGCCGAAAGAAAGCGCTGAAGATCCTCGAAGACGCTTGCCGGGCTGGGCTGTCCAACGTCCGTGTGTCCGTCCAGCTTCACAAGGTCTACGGATTTTGTTAAGCGGACACCGCTCGACCCGCGTCGCGTCCACCGCCCTTCCGCTCGAAGAGCTTGTAGCCGGACCGCGTCAAGTAGACGCCAAACAAGGTAATGACCGCGCCGACGGCCTGGAGTACGCTCAACCGCTCGCCGAGCGCGATCCCCGCGAAAAGGATGGCCAGGACGGGGGTCAGGTTGCCGTAGACGCCCGTCTTGGTGCTCCCGACCGCCTGGACGGACCGATACCAGAGGGCGAAACAGAGGAAAATGGCCACCAGGCCGGAATAGAGGATGGCTCCCCATCCCTGCCAGGGGATCCGCGCCCAATCGACCGCGGTCAGGTCCTTCGCCGCGAACGGCAGATAGACCAAGGTCCCCGCGATCGTCCCAACGGCGGCCAAGCGGAACGCCGAATTCCGCTCCAGGACCGGTTTCGAGAATACGGTGTAGGCAGCCCAGAAAGCGTTGGCCACGAGGATCATGATCGCCCCGCCCATGACGTCCCAAGTGAGGACGATGCCGCCGTTCTCTCCGGAGACGACGAGAAGGAAGCCGGCCACGGAGATGGCGATACCTGCCCAACCGGCGAGCGATATCCGCTCCTTTCCGACGGCGGTGGCCAGGAGGGCGATGAAGATGGGGCTCGTCCCCATGACGACGGAGGCCGTCGACGCGTTCATCCGGGCGATGGCCTGGATAAAAACGATCTGATAGCCCGTGATGCCCAACAGCCCGAGTCCGGCCGCCTTCCACCCGTCCCCCTTCCGGGCCAGCGCGAACTTGTCCCGGCTCACCGCGAGCACGGCCAGATAGGCGATCGCAGCCAAGGCCAGCCGGACGGCGTTGAACCCGTGGGGCGACATCGTCCTCAGGCCGATCTTGAGGACCGAAACGTTGATGGCCCAGAGCAGGATGGTCAGGAACATCAAGAGATCGGTCCCGCCGAGCCGCGGGCCGTTGGATGATACGTTCTCGGGCGTCAAACCCCGCTCAGGTCCAACCCTGAGCATAACCCGGCCTTGCCAGGACCGGGACTGCCGGTTTCCAGCACCGGCACTGTAAAGCCGGTGGGAAGCCCGGCCCGGGGCTTCAGGCCGGGGATGCGAATGGGTTGGCTGGGACATCTCGGCTTTTCCTCGGAAGGAGACTCGTGGAACGGCGGGGCCGGCCCTCAGCGCCCCCGAGTCCGGGGGCGGGGGTAGCGGGCCTCGACGACCGATCGGAGCCCGCCGCGGGGATTGAACTCGCCCCTGACGACGGCGCTCGACGGGCGGCAGGCCCGGACGATGTCCTCGAGGACGCGGTTGACCACGTTCTCGTAGAAAATGCCCAGGTTGCGATAAGCCAGGAAATACTCCTTTAAGGACTTGAGCTCGAGGACTCTCTTGTCGGGGACGTAACGGAGGAGGATCGTACCGAAATCGGGGAGTCCCGTCTTGGGGCAGACCGAGGTGAACTCCGGGAACTCGATGGCGATCTCATAGTCCGGGAACTGGTTGGGAAAGGTCTCGAGGGCCGGAAGTTTCGCCTTCAGGCCGGCCTCGGCCTCCCGGTCGGTGTATCGCGCCATGGGACTCCTCGCTGATCTCCTGAAACTCCACGGACTTACGTCCGTTAGATCCCGCTAAGGGGATTGAAGACGGCTATGATACATGAAAGCCTACGCTGCCACAATGCCCAGGCGTCGGGACGCTACCCTTTATGGCTGTGGGGGGATCATCCGTATCCCCCGGCCCAACGATTGTCCGCCCGCGGCTTAAACGTTTCTTTGTGGGCTGGGAATCCTTATAATAGGAAATATGTTCCTTATATATAAGCGAGGCGCGGCATGAGCGAGTGCAAAAGCGTGAAAAACAAGGCTCGGTGCAACTGCAGCTGGGAACCCTGCGGCCGGAAAGGGCTTTGCTGCGATTGCCTGGCCTACCACTGGAGCCTCCGGGAACTGCCGGCCTGCCTGTTCCCCGATGCCGTGGAGAAGACCTACGACCGGTCCCTCCGGAAGTTCATCGAGACCTACAAGGGCAAAGCCTGATGAGCGACCGCCGTCATATCTACGGCCCCGTGCCCTCGCGGCGCCTGGGCTTCTCCCTGGGCGTGGACATCATTCCCTTCAAGACCTGCACGCTGGACTGTATATACTGCCAGCTCGGTTCGACGCGGAAAACCGTCTGCCGGCGGGGGAGTTGGTTCCCCCCCGGCGAGATCCTGGCCCAGATCAAAGGGGCCCTGGGGTCCGGGCAGAAGATCGACGTCATCACCTTCTCCGGCTCGGGCGAGCCGACCCTCAGCCGGGACATCGGCCGCCTCATCCGTGCCATCAAGAAAATGACCCGGATCCCCGTCGTCGTCCTGACCAACGGCACCCTGCTCACCCGGAAAGAAGTGCGGCGGGACCTCGCCGCCGCCGATATCGTCGTGCCCTCGCTCGATGCCGTTCCCGGCAACTTGTTCCGTCGCGTCAACCGGCCCAACAGGGCCCTCGATCCCGCGAAGATCATCGACGGCCTGGTCCGCTTCCGCAAGGAATTTCGGGGCGAGATCTGGCTGGAGATCATGCTCATCAGGGGCGTCAACGATTCGCCCTCCCACATCGAAGCCCTCGGGGCGGCCGCGGACAGGATCCGCCCCGACCGCATCCAGCTGAACACGGTCGTCCGGCCGCCCTCCGACGTCAAAGCGAAGCCGTTGAGCCCCGGAGCGATGGGGAAGATCCGCGATGCCCTCGGCCCCCGGGCGGAGATCATCGCCTCGTTCGAAAAGCGGGAACAGGCGCCAGGCGCCGACGACTTCGAAGCGGCCCTCCTGACCGCGGTCGGTCGCCGGCCCATGACCTCCGAGGACATCTCTCTCTCGTTGGGACGCCACCGGGATGAGGTCCTCAAGGCCCTTTCTTCGCTCCTCGGCGGGGGGCGGGTCCGGAAGTCCGTCCACGGAGGGAAAACGTACTTCGCCCGGACACGCGGCGAGCTTTACTAGGCCCGTTTAGCTGTGATAGCATGGATTTTCATTCATTAAGGAGTCATCCATGTTTCTTAACACCCATTTTCCCAAGGCCGAGAAATACTGGTATATGGGGAAGCTCTTCGACTGGTCCGAGGCGGGCTTCCACCCTATGATGCACGCCCTCCACTATGGAACGTCCACCTTCGAGGGGATACGAGCTTACAACACGGCGAGGGGACCGGCGATCTTCCGCTTACCGGAGCACGTCGACCGGTTCATCCTGTCGGCAGGCGTGGTTAAGATGAAGCCTCCCTACAACAGGGACGAGATCACCGATTTTATCAAGCTGACCGTTCGGGCGAACAAGCTCGAGAGCTGTTATATCCGGCCCCTGCTTTTCTTCTCCTACGGCAACCTTGGGCTCGTGCCCAAGGCCTGTCCGGTGGAACTGGCCATCAGCGCCTGGGAGTGGGGGGCCTACCTCGGCGAGAAGGCGGGCGCAGGGGTTAACGCCTACATCGTTCCCTGGCGACGTGTCCACCACACCCAGTTCAACATGTCCGCCAAGCTCGGCGGCGTCTATGTCCAATCGACGATCTGTGGCCTCGAGGCCCGCGAGGAAGGCTTTGACGAAGCCCTCTTTCTGAACTTCGAGGGCCGTATCGCCGAAGGGCCCGGCCAGAACATCTACATCGTCAAGGACGGGACGCTCGTGACAAACGACCGGAAAGAGTCCGTCCTCGAGGGGATCACCCGGACGAGCCTCCTCGAGATCGCCCGCGACCTCGGCTTCAAGACGGCCATCGGGCCGATCACCAAGGAGGACCTCTTCGGGGCCGACGAGGCCTTTTTCTGCGGGACGGCGGTCGAGGTCATCCCCATCATCTCCGTCACGGACGGGTCCGATCCGACCGGTCCAAAAAAACGATTCACCGTCGGCAAAGGCGTGCCGGGGCCGATCGCGCTGAAGATGGTGGAAGCCTATAAGGAGGCCGTGTCCGGACGCTCCCCCCGCTATGAGAAATGGCTGACGTACGTCAACGGTTGACGGGCACCGTCCGGCTCCGGCCGGTGGGAGTCGTCAGGTCTCATTTCAAGGAGCCGGCCGACCTGCCGCCCCCGGCCTTTGCTCCGCCCCGCTTTTTCGAACGCGTCACCGGCCAGATCGAGGTCTTCCCCGAATTCGTCGCCGGCCTCGACGACCTCGAGGGCTTTTCACACGTCATCGTCCTCTTCCATTTCCACCGCTCAACGGGTTTCAAGCTCAAGACTGTCCCGCCTGGCCAAGTTGGGCCGCGGGGGATCTTTTCGACACGTTCGCCGCATCGGCCTAATCCCCTGGGCATGACCGTTGTCAAGCTACTCAGAAGAGACGGCCCCGTCCTCGAGGTTTCCGGCCTCGACCTCGTCGACGGGACGCCGGTCCTTGACCTCAAGCCCTACACGACCCGGGACAGGAAATCGCGGATACGGACGGGCTGGCTCCGGGATAAGATCCGCCCCGCCCGATAGCGCGCTCCCAATCGAGAATAGGCCGAGGGGTCAGATCTTCAAGATATCCGCGGCCGCGGCGGAGATGATATCCCAGGCGCCCCGGACATGGCGCTCCTCGGTAGTCCTCTGGCCCACGACCAGCCGGACGGTGTATTTCCCCCGGAGCGTCGTGTGGGTCAGGAATACGCGTCCCGAGGCGTTGACCCGCTCGAGCAGCTTGCGGTTGAGCTCGTCGAGCCCGCTCTCCTCCCGGCCGTCGTCGAGACGGAAGCAAACGAGGCCCAGATCGACTGGAGCCAGGAGCTCGAAGCGGCCGTCCGCCACAACCCATTCCTTGAAGAGCACCGCCAGGCGGAGGTGCTCGCGGACCATGGCTTGGAGCCCCTCGACGCCGTAGGAGCGGATGACGAACCAGAGCTTGAGGGCCCGGAAGCGCCGGCCTAACTGGATGCCCCAGTCCCGATAATTCTTGACCTTGGCGTCGACGCCGGTCTTGAGGTACTCGGGATGGATCTCGAAGGTCCGGACGAGGGTCGCCGGGTCCTTGACGAAATAGGCCGAGCAGTCGAAGTTGGTCGCCATCCACTTGTGGGGGTTGAAGACGAACGAATCGGCCAGCCCGACACCGTCGAGGATCCAACGTTTTTCGGGGAGCAGGGCGGCCGTCCCGGCCCAGGCCGCGTCGACGTGGAACCAGGCGCCGTACTTGCGGCAGATCTCGCCGACCGCTCTCAAGGGGTCGATGGCCCCGGACGACGTCGTGCCGACCGTGGCCACGACGCAGGCCGGCACGAGCCCGGCGTCCCGGTCCCTGGCGATGGCCTCTTCGAGCTGCTCAGGGATAACGGCGAAGCGCCCGTCCGTCGGGACACGGCGCAGGTTCTTGCTCCCGAAGCCGGCGATCTTGACTCCCTTAGCAACGCTCGAATGGGACTCCTCGGAGGCATAGACGGTCAATTGATGCCGGTAGCCGGCGTCGTTCGATTCGAACCCGGTCGCCCTTTCCCTGGCCGAAAGAAGGGCGCACAGGGTAGCCGTCGAGGCTGTGTCCTGGATGACGCCGGAAAAGCCCTCGGGGAGCCCGGTCATCTGCCTCAGCCAATCGAGGACGACTTCCTCCAGCTCGGCCGCCGCCGGAGAGGTCTGCCAGACCATGCACTGGGCGCCCAGGCCGGCGGTGAGGAACTCCCCCAGGACCGAGGCCGGGCTGTTATTGGCCGGGAAGTAGGCGAACCAGCCGGGGTGCTGCCAATGGGTGACGCCGGGCAGGAGAACCCTCTCGAAATCCCGGAAGATCCCCTCCATGGCCTCGCCCCTGGCGGGCGGTGCGGCGGGAATGTTCTTCTTGACGTCGCCGGGCTCGAGAGGGGAAAGTACGGGTAATTTCTCGATATTCTCGAAATAATCGGCGATCCAGTCCACAAAGTGGTGGCCGGCAAGACGAAAGTCCTCGTTTTTCATGCCTTTCTCCTCGATAAAGGGCATTTATAGCCCTCCTTAAGGTGCTCCCACTATACAATTTTCAGGGGAAATCTCAAAACGATGTCCTCTTGCCTGATGGTTTTTGGAAAAGCCGTACGAAAGGGCTATTTTAGATGTAATAATCGGTCACGGATCCTGCCTTGGCGGTATTTTACAGAAGATCTAAAAAAGTCGTTGCTTTCGTCGTGGCTTTGTGGTATAATTTAAAATGGTCATCAAGGGGAATTCAAAAAACTTCGTCAAATAGCCGTCCGCATTTTTCCGCCCACCCCGCTCCAAACGCAACCCTTTTACTGTGCCGGTCGTACTACATGATGGAAGACATCGATGGACAACAAAGACCTCCTTTTTGGCCTCCCATAGATCCATTCCCCTGACGAGGCTGCCCTGATCCGGACGCCGGGTCGGGGCGGCCTCGTCCATGTTTCAAGAAGGGGTCAAACCTACCTTTTACACTTTTCGG